>NZ_JBFAVI010000128.1:0-20784 GCF_040679695.1 Micromonospora sp. NPDC052213 | reverse complement strand
GGTCACGACCCGGCGGCGAGCAGGTCGGGCAGCCGCACCGCCGCCAGCCGGCGGCCGGCGAAGTCGGCGTACCAGAGCAGCGCGCCGTCCCAGGTCAGGCCGACCGGGCGGCCGGCCACCTGCGCCTGTCCGCGCAGCGTGCCGTGCCGGGCGTCGACCGCCCGCAGCATCGCCCCCTCGAAGTCGGCGTAGACCACCAGGTCACCGGCCACCGTCAGCCCGGACGGCACGCCGGGCACCGGGAACTCACGCTGGACGGTCATCGTGGCGACGTCGCGGAGCTGCACCACCGACGGCCCGCGCAGCCCCATCCACATCGCCACGCCGGTGGTCTCCACCCCGCAGAGCCGGCCGCTGGGCGGGGCCACCTCCTTCTCGCCGAGCGCCTCGCCGGTGAGCGGGTCGATCAGCAGGATCCGCTTCGGCCGGCCGCCGACCTGGCAGAGCGCGCCGCCGCCCACGGTGAGGTCGGCCCGCGCCCGGGGGCAGGACAGGGTCCGCACGACGGCGCCGGTGTCCGGGGCGAGGGCGTAGATCTCGCCGGCCTCCTGGTCGGAGTGCCAGAAGAACTCGCCGTCGAAGGTGAGGCCGCACAGGTAGCGACCCGGGGCGGGCAGCGACCGGACGACCGGCAGGGTCGTGTCGATCTCGCGGATGGCCATGGACGGCCCCTTTCGTGGCAGGCGGGGTGGACGGCGGGACGCGGGCGGACGGCCGGCTCAGGGCCCGCCCGCCAGCGCCCGGGACAGGTCCTCGGCGAGGTCGTGCGGGTCCTCGATGCCGACCGACAGGCGGATCAGCGAGTCGCCGATGCCCCGCCGCGAGCGAGCCTCGGCCGACAGCGGACGGTGCGTCATCAGGGCCGGGCACTCCACGAGGGAGTGCACACTCCCGAGGCTGACGCCGCAGGTGAAGAGCGTGAACCGGTCCAGCAGTCGCTCGGCGGGGCCGCCGAGGTAGTCGAAGGAGACGATCGCGCCGGGGGCGCTCATCTGGGCCTTGACGACCGCGTGCTGCGGGTGCTCGGGCAGCCCCGGATAGTGGACGGCTCCGACCGCGGGGCTCGCCCGCAGCCGCTCCACCAGGACGCGCGCGGTGGCGACCTGCCGGTGCACCCGCAGCGACAGGGTGTGCAGCCCCCGGCGGACCAGGAAACAGTCCAGCGCCCCCGGCACGTTCCCGGCCGTCGTCCGGTACGCCCGGACCGCGGCGTGCAGGTCCGCGTCGCGGTAGACGAGGGCGCCGCCCAGCACGTCCGCGTGGCCGGCGATGGACTTCGTGGTGCTGTACAGCGAGACGTCGGCGCCGAGCGCCAGCGGCTGCTGGAGCACCGGGCTGGCGAAGGTGTTGTCGACCACCACGCGGGCTCCCCGCTCGTGCGCCCGCCGGCTGACCTCGGCGACGTCCACCACGGTGAGCAGCGGGTTGGTCGGCGTCTCGATCCAGACCAGGGCGAGGTCCGGTTCCGCCAGGGCCGCCGTGATCCCCTCCGGGGTGGTCAGGTCGGCGTACCGCACCCGCACGCCCTGCCGCGCGGCCAGGTCGAACAGGCCGTCGGTGCCGGCGTACACGTCGTCGGTGCTCACCACGCACTGCCCGGGCCGTACCAGCGACAGCAGGGTCGCGGCGGCGGCCTGGCCGGAGGAGAAGACGGTGGCGAACGGGGCCCGTTCCAGCCCGGCGAGGCACTCCTCCAACTCCTCCCGGGTGGGGTTCTCGCCCCGGCCGTAGAAGTAGCGCGGCTCGTCCTGCGCCCGGCGCTCGTAGGTGGTGGAGACGTGGATCGGGGGGACGACGTCCCCGGTGCCCGCCGACGGCCGGCGGCCGCCGTGCACCAGCCGGGTGTCGAAGCGCATGCCGATCACCCCTGCCCCACCGTGGCCGCCCGGAACGGAGCGAACGCCCGGACCAGTCCGGCCGGCACCCGGACCGGCTCGGTGCGCCCGTTCGGCCCGCGCATGCACGCGATGCGCTGGCGCCCCCGGGCGACCAACAGGTCGTCGCCGCCGAGCCGCAGGTAGTCGAAGCCCAACTCCATCTGGGTCTGGCTGAGCTCGACCAGCCGCATCCGGACCGCGAGTCGGTCGAACGGCGCCAGCTCGGCGAAGAACTCGCACTCGGCCTTGAGGGTGAACAGTTTCAGGTCGGCGCGCAGCTCGTCGAGGATCTCCGGCGCGTGCTCGTGCAGGAACATCTCCCGGCACCGACCCTGCCAGCGCAGGTAGTTCACGTAGTACACGTTGCCGACGAGGTTCGTCTCCTCGAAGCCGACGACGTGCCGGTACTCGTAGTAGCGCGGCATGCTCACCGCCCCGCCCCGCCGAGCACGGCGACCACGGTCGGCGCCGATGCTCCCGCCACCGCGACGACCCGGGTGGCGATCCGCACGTCGCCGGCGTCCAGCACCACCCAGCCGTCGGGGAGCGCCCCGGGCAGCAGGGTGAGCCGGCCCTCGGGGCGGCCGGCCTTCTGCAGGCACTCCTCCGCGCACCAGACCCGGGTGGCGGCCACGTCCGGCGGGTCGCCGACCTCCGCGACGAGCAGTGCCGCCACGGCGCCGTGCCGACCCACCAGGTCGTGTCGCACGTCCGCCGGGCGGGCGGCCACCGGCTCGGCGTCGCAGGCGAGCGTCCCGTCCCCGGCGACGGCGAGGTCGAGCGGTGCCGAGTGCGCCACGGAGACGGTGTACGGCAGGTCGACCTCCGGCCGTCCGTCAGGCCGGTGCCGCACCACCACGGGCTGGCCCAGCGCGCGGGAGAGCAGCGCGCCGGAGTCGCGGGACCCGCCGCCTGGCGCGGCGGCGACGGCGATGTCGCCGGGGAACACCTCGGCGAGCCGTCGTTGCAGCAGCGGCCCCAGCAGCGCGGGCGGCCAGGACCCGCGCGGCGCGTGCGGACGCACGGCGCGCAGTCGCAGGCCCATCCAGTGCTCGATCACCGCGCCCGTGGCGTCCCGGACGACGACGTCGTACACGTAGGCGGTGCCGTGCTGCTCGCGTTCCCGCGCGGTCATCGTCACGGCCTCGGTGGCCGACAGCTTGGGGCCCGCCGACCAGATCCGGTCGATGCCCTCCGGCAGCAGCGTCGCGTCCGGCACGCAGACCTGGATCCCGTGCATGAACGCGTCCCGGGCGCCCGGGTCGCCGAGCACCAGCCGGCCCGGCAGGAAGGCGCTGAACCAGGAGGCGGCGTCGCTGGTGACCACCTCGGCCTCGGCGACCCGCGCCGCGACCTGCCGGTAGCCCTTGATCCGGCGGAACCGACCGGCCTGGAACAACACGTCGCCGTAGAGGTCGCGGGCCGGGTCGAGCGGTACGGCCGGCAGCTCCGCCGGCGCCGGCGCCGCAGTGTACGCCGGGTAGGTCTCGTCCGGCGCGAACCGGAGCCGGGCGCGGAAGTGGTCGGCGGCGAAACCGGTCGCCGCGCTGCGCAGGACGACGTCGATGACCTGCTCCGACCGGACCAGCGCGGCGATGCGTACGGTCGTGCCGGTGTCCGGGTCGACGACCACCGGGCGGTCGAACCGGACCTCCTCGATCACGGGCACCCCCGGGTGCCGGGCCAGGGCGGTGGCCACCTGGGCCATGGCCTCCAACCCGAGCACCGCCGGGAACAGCAGGTCGCCGTCGAGCCGGTGGTCCTCGAGGTACGGATCCGTGGTGCGGGCCAGGTCGACCTCGCAGACCAGCTCGATGCAGTCGTAGCGCACCAGCGGCCGTTCGGTGAAGCGCAGCAGCGGCAGCTCCGAGCGGTGGTAGCGCAGGGTCTCCACGCCGCCGGTGCGCCCGGTGACCACCACCACCGGAGGCAGCGTGTCGTCGGCGACCACCTCGCGCAGGACCCGCAGGCCGTCGTCGGGGCTGATCGGGGTGACACCCGAGCCGCTCAACGACTCGACCACCGACAGCCGCTCCCCCATGCCGACCCCGGACCACACCGACCACTCCAGGCAGACGGCGCGGCACCCCGGCCGCGTCGCGGCCACCTCCCGGGTCAGCTCGGCCAGCGCCTCGTTCGCCGCGGCGTAGTGCGCCTCGCCGTGCAGTCCGGCGCGCCCGATGATGCTGCCGAACGTGACCAGCAGGCGCAGGTGTGCGGGGTCGACCGCGGCGAGGACCGCCCGCAGGCCGTCGACCTTGGCGGCGAACACGCCCCGCAGGGCCGCCTCGTCCAGGTCGACGAGCGCGGCCGGGGTGTTCTGCCCGGCGCCGTGCAGCACGGCGGTCACCGGTCCCCAGTCGGCGGTCACCGTGGCGACCGCGGCGGCCACCGCGTCGGCGTCGGTGACGTCGACGCGCAGGTAACGCAGGTCGGACGCGGCGTCCGCGAGCCGCATCAGGTTGCCGGCCAGGGCCTCGTCGGCGGCGGGGTCGGACCGGCCGAGGACGGCCAACCGGGCGCCGCTCTCGCGGGCCAGCATCAGCGCGGACTCGGCGGTGATGCCCTTGCCGCCGCCGGTCACCAGCAGCACGTCCGCCGGACCCAGCGGCAGCGCGTGCGGCTCGGCGCCGGACGCGGGCAGCGGGCGCAGCACGGGCACCCGACGGCCGCCGCCCGGGTCGTACACCACCTCGATGAACTCCTCCGTGGCGGCCACGTCGGCGACCACCCGGCCGACCGCGGCCGGTTCGAGGGGGGTGGTCACGACGGTGGTCCGCAGCCGGTCGCCCTCCAGCCGGGCGGTCTTGGCCACCGCCCCCGCCCGCGCCGCCGGCTGCACCACCACGAGTCGCCCGCCGGGCGGTTGGCGCAGCGCCGCCTGGGCCCCGCGCACCGCGACGGCCAGGTGCTCCTCGTCCGGTTCGTCCGGCAGGCAGACCAGCACGCCGTCGCCGACGCCGCCCGCCTCCAGGGCCCGGCGCAGCGCGTCCGCGAGCGGGTGGTCGGGGTCGGCGAACACCTGCCAGCGACCGCACGGCTCCGTCGGGTCCGTCACCGGCAGCGGCTCGTCGACCAGGTCGACGACGAAGGTACGCACCCACGGCGCGACGCCGGCGACGAGGTCCGCGCGCTCGTGCGGGGCCTCGCGCTCCCGGGCCTCCAGCGCCTCGGCCATCTCCCGGACGGTGGCGGTGGCGAAGTTGGTCGGTATCGCCACCGCGGAGAGCCCCATGGCACGGGCGGCCTCGTTGACGAGCTGGCCGACGGTGATCGAGCTCATGTGCAGGTCGTCGAGGAACCGGCTGTCGTCCCGGAGCACCTCCACCGGCAGCTCGGCACGCTGCGCCACGAGGTTGCGCACCAGCTCCAGCGCGCCGGTGACGGCCGGCAGCGGGGTTTCGTCGGCCCGGGCCGGGGCCGGGACCGGTTCGACCACGGTCGGCGCCGGCTCGGCCAGCTCAGGTGCCGCCTCGCACGGGCTCGCGAAGAAGGTGCGGGCGCGGTGCGGGTCGAACGGTCGGGTCAGCCGGTCCTCGAACAGGGCCGGGTACGCGGCCGGCCCGCCGAGCGCGTACACCGCGCCGACCGCGGCGAGCAGGCCGGACAGCGACTCGGCGTCGGTGTCGACCGCCAGCGCCGGCACGTCCGGCGCCTGCTCTCGGGCCAGCCCGGTGAGCACCTTGCCGGGGCCGACCTCGAGGAACAGGTCGACCTCGGCGGCGGCGCGCGCCAGCGCGGCGGCGAAGCGCACCGGAGCCTCGATCTGCCGGTGCAGGTGTTGCGGCAGGTCGGTGTCCGACGGGAGGACGGCGCCGGTCACCGTCGAGGCCACCCGGCGCAGCAGCGGCCCGAACCGGCGGGACCGCAGGCGCTCGGCGAAGGCGGTGGCCGCCGGTGTCATCAGCGGCGAGTGGAAGGCGTGCGGGACGGGCAGCCGGGTGCAGCTCACCCCCGCCGTCGCGGCCCGCCGGGCCACCTCGGCCACGACGGCGTCGCCTCCGGCGACGACCGTCTGCCGGGGCCCGTTGTAGCCCGCGATCACCGCGCTGGTGCCGGCCAGCAGGGCGAGGGTCTCCTCCGGCCCGGCGGTGACGCCGAGCATCGCGCCCGGCGCGGCGTGCCTGGCCATGGCCTCGCCCCGGAGCGTGACGAGTTCCCGCAGCTCGTCCTCGTCGAGGCAGCCCGCCCAGTGCAGCGTGGTCAGCTCGCCGAGGCTGTGGCCGACGACGACGGTCGCGTCGATGTCGAGCGCGGCGAGGGCGCGCAGCCCGGCCAGCGAGCCCGTGACGATCCGGGGTTGGGCGAACGCGGTCGACCCGGCCGCCTCCTCCCTGGGCGGTTCCCCGGCCGCGCGGTAGACGTCGTCCACCTCGGTGAACCGCCGGCGCAGCGCCCCGCCGCCCCAGCCCCGGCCGGAGCCCTGGCCGGGGAACAGGAAGCCGACCCGGGCCGGCCGGGTGACCCGGCCGACGAAGACGCCCCGCGCCGGGTCGACCAGTGTCCCGGCGCCCTCGGGCGCCAGGGCCCGGGCCGCCAGTCCGAGGCCGCGGTCGGCCTCCTCCGGCGACCGGGCCACGACCGCCGCCCGGTACGCGCGGCCGCGCTGGCCCCGGTGCAGGGCCGTGGCGAGGTCGCCCAGCTCGGCGAAGGCCAGCCCGGCCACGACCGTCCGCAGGTCGTCCAGCCGGTCGTGCAGCTCGTCGCGGTTGTCCGCGTCGACCAGGAGCAGCTCGGCGTCCTGCACGGACCGGGCGAGCTGCTGCGTCCGCCGGTCCAGGGACCGGCGGCGGGGGCGGGTGGGGCCGTCGACGACGAGGTGGGTGTTGATGCCGCCGAAGCCCATCGCGGTGACGCCGGCCCGCTGCGCGGCGCCGGCCGGCCACGGCTCGGCCCGCCGTACGGCGCGCAGCGCGGGCCGGTCCGCGGTGAGTTCCGGGTGCGGCTCGACGCACCCGACGGTCGGCGGGACGACCTGGTGGTGCACGGCCAGCACGGCCTTGATCAGGCCGGCCACCCCGGCCGCGGCCTTGGTGTGACCGATCATCCCCTTGATGGATCCGATCGCGGCGGCGTCGGCGTCCGGGTCGGCCGCCCGGCGCTCCTCGCTCAGGGCCCGCAGCTCGGTGCCGTCGCCGACGGCCGTGCCGGTGCCGTGCCCCTCGAACAGCGGCACGGTGTCCACCCCGAAGCCGGCCCGCTGGTACGCGCGCCGCAGCGCCAGCCGGTAGCCGGCCGCCTCCGGCCGGGTGATGCCGCCCCGGCCGTCCGAGGAGACGCCCCACCCGGCCACCGAGGCGTAGATGCGCCGGCCCTGCGCGAGCGCGTCCCGCTCCCGCATGAGCACCACCATGCCGCAGCCCTCGCCGGGCCAGAACCCGTTGGACCGGCGGTCGTAGACGCGCATCTCGTCGCCGGCGAGCGCGCCGGTCTTGGCGAAGCCGACCATCTCGAAGGGGTCGATGGACAGGTCCACGCCGCCGGCCACCGCCACGTCGACGTCGAGGTCGGTCAGGCTGCGGCAGGCCGTGACCACCGACAGCAGCGACGAGGCGCAGGCCCCGTCCACCGCGTACCCGCCGCCGTGCAGGTCGAAGTGGTTGCAGATCCGCCCGGCGATGGTGTTGGACAGGCCGCCCGCGAGGCTGTCCTCGGTGATCTCGGCGAACGGCGCCTTGTAGGAGCGCTCCAGGTCGGCGAGGAAGGCCGCCACCCGGTCGTCGTCCCAGCCCTGCCCGCCGAGGGCGGCGCCCACCACGCGCCGGACGTACGGCCAGCGCAGGCGCATCATGCCGGCCCGGGTGAACTCGCCGGTGAGCGTGTTGCCGACGACCACCGCCGTCCGCTCCCGCGGCAGCCCGTCGCCCTCGGGGTACCCGGCGTCGGCGAGTGCCTGCGCGGCCATGTCGAGGGCCAGCCAGTGGGTGAGGTCGGTGGACCGGTACGTGCTCCCGCTGACCTTGAACCCGACCCGGTCGAACTCGTAGCCCTCGATGACGGCCGCGTTGCCGGCGTAGTAGCGGTCGGGGGCGGCCGGGTCCGGGGACCAGTAGTCGGCGGCCCGCATCCGCTCGTCGGGCAGGCGGCGGAACGCGCGCCGCCCGGCGAGGGCGTTCTCCCACAGCTGCCCGGGGCCGGCGGCGTCCGGGAAGCGGCAGGCCAGGCCGACGACGGCGATCCTGCTCATGCCCGCACCATCTCGCGGGCCACGGGTGGCACTGTGCCGTCGACGGTCCCCGGGGCGGCGGGCGGCGTGCCCTTGCCGTCGCGGGCGGCGACGCGCACCGCGTGCAGCGACCAGAGGAAGCCGCCCCGGATCAGGCAGACGATGGCGGTGGCGAAGAAGAGGCCGTAGACGATGGACGCACCGGTGAGGACGCCGTACACCAGGGCCACCCCGCCGCCGAAGGCGAACTGGGACAGCGGCCGCGACGGGGTCGTGCCCGGGTCCGTGATCATGTAGTTGGTGAACAGGACGAACGCGACCCCGGTCATGGTGGCCAGCGCCGGCAGGATGGCGGTGTCCAGCACCAGCCCCCGCACCACCGACTGGAGGACGAAGACGCCCAGCCAGCCGGCGATCAGCCACATCCGGCCGGTGAGCTTCGCGTTGAGCATGGTGCCGAAGACGACGATGACCGCCGGGACGATCCAGTCGGCGGGGCCTTCGAGGTATTCGGTGAACTGGTACGGCGGGGCGATGGAGATCCACGGGAACAGCAGCAGCACCACCGCGATGCCGAAGTTCGACGGGTTCATGAAGTGCCGCAGCCGGCCGTTGACCGGCACCCGGAACAGCCACTTCCCGCTGATGGCCACGGCCACCGCGAAGAGCATCACCGGCAGGCGGTCGTTGACGTACAGCAGCATGTTCACCGCGAGGGCGGTGATGTGCGCGGGGTAGAGGAACTCGACCAGGCCCCGCAGGCCGCCGCCCCGGTAGCGGGGCGGGCGGTGCTCGGCCCGCGCGCCGATCGTCTCCAGCACGAGCTCCACGGCGTAGCCGGTGGCGATCGCGAACAGCGGCCACGCCCAGGCCTGCTCGAAGCCGAGCACGGTGTAGCCGGCGATGTTCAGGATGGTGATGGAGATGGCGAACCTGCGCAGCGCGGTGATCCGCGGGTCCTTCGCCGGCTTCTGCGTCATCGCGAGACCTCCCGAGCCTGCGAACCGAGGGTGAGGGTGTGTCGACCGGCGGTGAGCGACAGCTCCTGCTCGTGCGGGACGCCGGACCGGTCCCGCCAGGTGAGGTGGACCGACACCGGGCCGGTCACGTCGCCGAGACCGAGCGACACCTCGTTGCTGCGCCGGCCCGAGTGGCCGCTGCCGCCGTCGACCCGGTCGATGAGCACCCGACCGTCCGGCGTGGTGACCCGGACGTGGGCGCCGACGACCGGCGACCCCGCCCCGGCGAGGGGGCCGGCGGCCGGCGCCTGCTCGTGCAGCAGCCGCAGGGTGAGGAAGGATCCGGTGTCCGGGCTGTCGTTGCGGTAGAAGACCGGCGCGTCCCACTGCCGGGCGACGGCGAAGTCGAGCCGCCCGTCGCCGTCGGCGTCGCCGGTGGCGATGCCCCGGCTGGGCACCCGGTCGGCCAGGCCCAGCTCCTGGCTGAGGTCCTCGTAGCGGCCGTCGGCGCCGCGGACGTGGAAGGCGAGGTGCTGGCCGCCGGCGATGTCGTCGCCCTGCTCGACCTTCGGCCACCAGCGCGGGTTGGACAGCAGGTCGTCGTTGGCGGTGGCCGCCTCCTGCAACTGCGCCCAGCGGTTGACCTCGCCCTTGACGAAACCGGCGGTCTGCACGATGGCCGGTTCGCCGCGGTTGGTGAAGTCGCCGAACTTGACGTCCCAGCTCCAGCCGCTCCAGGCCAGGCCCAGCTCGGCGCTCCGGTCGTGCCACGGCGCCTCGCCGGCCCGCAGCGCCGCGCGCAGCGCTTCGGTGTCGGCGGCGGTGTTGACGAACGCGAAGTTGCTCTCCTGGATGCCGAACGAGGTGGTGATGTTGCCGACGTACAGGTCGAACATGCCGTCGCCGTCGATGTCACCGAAGTCCACGCCCATGCCCTTGAACGAGTCGTGGCCGAGCCGCTTGGACTTCGGGGTCAGGCCGGGCAGCCCGGGGCTCTCGACCAGCGCGAAGGCGATCCGCCCCCGCTCCGACCGGTTGTGCAGCAGCCGGTCCGGCCCGAAGTCGTTCGCCACGTACAGCTCGGGCAGTTGGTCGCCGTCGAGGTCGTTGGCGGCGACGGCGAGGGTCCAGCCGCGGGAGACCTTGGTGTCGAAGACGTCCGGCACCTCGGCGAAGGAGACGCTCGGCGTGGCGCCGGCGGTGGCGCCGGTCCACCGGAACACGTGGTCCTCGCCGCCGTTGAGGCCGTTGGACATGGAGCGGTTCATCGCCACCCCGCCGTGCACGGTGTCGTCGAGGACCGCGCTGTCGGGGAAGTAGTTGCCGATGTAGACGTCGAGCTGCCCGTCGCCGTCGAAGTCGGCCAGCGTGGCGGCGTTGGTGTTCCACTTCGGCCCGTCGTACCGGCTCCCGCCGGTCGCCGCGCCCGGCACCAGCTCGACCGGGTGGTAGGCGGCCCGGGACAGCCCGGTCGCGTCGGCCCGGGCGAGGAAGACCACCGGGGTCCGGCCCCACCAGTACACGAGCAGGTCGGTGCGGCCGTCGGCGTTGAGGTCGCCGGGCAGGCAGCCCATCGGGGCGATGTTCGGGTTCATCGGCAGCGGCGCCGGATCCAGCACGAACGGCTGATAACGCTCGGCGCCGGCGGTCGGGGCCGGGGTCACCACGACGCGGTCGATGCGCGGGTCGGTGACGCACATGTCGTTGGCCAGCCCGTCGCCGTCCAGGTCGTTCATCGCGACGCCGGCGCCGACGGAGGAGATCCACGCCGCCAGATGCTGGTACGCGCCGTTGACCCGGCGGATCGACTGCTGCGGCAGCCCGCCCGGCATCGGCAGCGACATCGGCGTGAACCGGTACGGCTGTGCCATGGCGCGCCGCTCGTCGGCGTTCGCCTCCGGCTGCCGGACCAGCACGTACATGCCGGTGAGCAGCACCAGCGCGACCAGCCCGGCGATCTGCCGGCGGAACATAGTGATGATTGCCGACAAGGGTCAGCACCTCCCCAGCGTCACGAACTGCTTGGCGATCCGCTGCCGCCACACCAGGTAGGCCGGCTCCGGCCCGTCCCGGTCGAGGTCGGCCAGCGCGGCCTGGGTGACCGCCGCCGCCTCGGCCGGTGGCGCGCCGCAGAAGACGTCGGTGGCGACCGCGGTGTGCGCGGTGGTCAGTCCGGCGCGCTCCCGGGCCTCCGCCGCGAAGGCGCTGCCCTGGGCCATCGCCGGGGCGTACGCGCCGCTGCGCTCGCGCAGCCGCCGCAGGTCCTCGGGCGGTGCCCCGCCGGCGTACGTGGCGGCCAGCGCCACCCCGCTGTACAGGTCCTCGTGCCGGTCCGGCGGGAACCCGTCGACCGTGTCGGCGATCCGGTCGGTGTCGCCGCCCTCGACGAACCACAGCGCGCGGCCGATGCCCTGGTCCACGACGCGCCCGGTCCACCGCCCGATCGGGTCGCCGGGCCAGGGCAGCGCCTCGTCGCGCCGGTGCGACCGCACGTACCGCCGGGTGTGGAAGTACGCCTGGTGGAATCCGTAGCCGTCGAGGGCGAGCCAGCCCAGCAGCCGGTCGGCGGGTTGGATGGCGTGCCGACGCCAGCGGGGCAGGCGGGCCATCGCCCAGCCCACCCCGACATGGACCATGTAGACGTGCCGGGCGGCCGGCCCGGCCAGGAACCGGGCGACGCGGCGGCCACCGGTCAGCCCGTCCAGGACGGCGAGGCCCATCGCCGCGCCCTCGTACGCGAACCCGCGCAGCTCCGGCTCGACGGTCTCCAGCGCCACGGCCGCCTCGTCCGGGCCGCGGGCGCCGACGGCGTGCCCGTAGCCGGTGAGGAAGTGGGCGCCGATCGACTCGAGCCGCTCACGGGTCGGCTCGTCCCGGGCGCGGAAGCCCCGGGTCGCGAAGGTGGTCTGGGCCATCCCCGGCGTCAGGACGTATTGACGAATGGTTCGCCAATTGGCGGGCATGCCGCACTCCTCCCGCAGGTGGGACGCGGTGAAATCAGACGACAGTTGACGAAATGGTTCGTCGAAATCCAGCTCCGAGGGAGCCCCGGATCGCCGTACCGCTACGGACCCATGTTTCACGGCGTTCATCGGATCCACTTCTCCCAACTTGCTCGGCTGACCCGCCAATGGCGCCCCCAGCCGGTTGCCGAGGCGTTCAAGAAATCGTCAAGGAGGACTACGCAGACTCCTCTGCGGTGCCCGATCCACTGCCACAGGGAGCTGATGTGAAATCGACGTCTGGCGTTGCCCGGAGCACGATGGAGCAGTCCCGGGAGGCGGCTGCGGCGCGGGCCATCGACTACATGCGCCGGCATCTGTCGGAGCCGCTGCAGCTGGCCGACCTGGCCCGGGTGGTTCCCTTCAGCCCGTTCCACTTCCACCGGCTGTTCCGTGACGTGACCACGATGACCCCGGCCCGTTTCCTCGCCGCGCTGCGGATGGCGGAGGCCCGCCGGATGCTGCTGCACTCCGGCCTGACGGTGACCGCGATCAGCGGCCACGTCGGCTACACGAGCGCGGGGACCTTCACCACCCAGTTCTCCCGGCTGGTCGGCACGTCGCCGGGGCACTTCCGGCAGATGTCCCGGCTGCTGGCCGGCCGGCCCTGCCACGTCCTGGCGGGCTGGCTGCGCAACGCCGTCACGGAGGCCACCCGGCCCCGGATGGTGCTGCACGTGCCCGACAGCGAGCCCGGCGACCTGGTGCTGGTCGGCCTGCGGGCCGACGGGGATGCCGCGGACGTGCCGACCGCGTGGGCGGTGGCGCCCGACGGCGCGCAGGTCCCGGTGGTGGCGCGCCCGGGCACGTACCAGGCCCGGGTCGTGCTGGTCCGGGGCGACAGCACGCTGACCCGGGCCCTGGTGGACGAGGAGCCCACCAGCCACCTGGTCGGCACCGCCGAGCTGGTGCTGCCCCAGGACGGCTGCGCGGCCGCCCCGGTCGCCACCGCGCCGCCGCGGCCGACCGACCCGCCGGCGCTGGCCCTCGGCCCGGTGTGCCGGCTCGTCGAGACCTTCACGCGGCTGTCCGGCCCGGTGGGCCGGTCGGGCCCGGCCTGGTCGGCCGGCCGCACCGCGCTGGCCGCGGCGGCCATCGCGTGACCCGGCGGCACGGGCACGCGCGCGTGCCGGCGACAGGACCACGAGGTCGTGACCAGGAAGGCGGTGCCGGGCCATCATGCCGTTCCTTCCCGACCCGGGCGGACCGTCCCCGCTGAGGGTGGTCATCGCCGGTGCCGGCTACGTCGGCACCTGTCTCGCCGTCACCCTCGCCGGCCGCGGCGCCGAGGTGGTCGCCGTCGACAGCGACCCGGGCACCGTCGCGGACCTGCGGGCCGGCCGCTGCCGACTGCCCGAACCCGGCCTGGCCGGCGCCGTCCGGGACCTCGCCGCCACCGGACGGCTGACGGCCAGCACGTCGTACGACCCGGTCGGCGCGGCGGACGTGGTGATCGTGACGGTCGGCACCCCGACCGACGCCGGCCACGAGATGGTCACCGACCAGCTCGTGGCGGCGTGCGAGCAGGTCGCCCCGCGGCTGCGCGCCGGGCAACTGGTGATCCTCAAGTCGACGGTCTCCCCCGGCACCACCCGGACCCTCGTCGCACCCCTGCTGGAGAGCGGCGGGCTGGTGCACGAACGTGACTTCGGGCTGGCCTTCTGCCCGGAGCGACTCGCCGAGGGGGTGGCGCTGGCGCAGGTGCGGACGCTGCCGGTGGTGGTGGGCGGGTGCGGCCCGCGCAGCGCCGCCGCGGCCGAACGGTTCTGGCGGTCCGCGCTCGGCGTCGACGTCCGGCAGGTGCCGTCGGCCGAGGCCGCCGAGGTGGTCAAGCTCGCGACCAACTGGTGGATCGACGCGAACGTGGCGATCGCCAACGAGCTCGCCCGGTACTGCGCGGTGCTGGGGGTGGACGTCCTCGACGTCATCGGCGCGGCGAACACCCTGCCCAAGGGCAGCAGCATGGTGAACCTGCTGCTGCCGGGGGTGGGTGTCGGCGGCTCCTGCCTGACGAAGGACCCGTGGATGGCGTGGCGGGACGGCCGGGACCGCGGCGTGCCCCTGCGCACGGTCGAGACCGCGCGCGCGGTCAACGACGACATGCCCCGGCACACCGCCGCCGTCATCGCCGACGAGTTGGTCAAGCTGGGGCGGGACCGGTCCGACACGACGATCGCCGTGCTCGGTGCGGCGTTCAAGAACGACACCGGGGACGTCCGTAACACTCCGGTGCGCGGGGTCGTGGCGGCGCTGCGCGACAGCGGCTTCCGGGTCCGGATCTTCGACCCGCTGGCCGACCCCGCCGAGATCGTCGCCCGGTTCGGCACCGCACCAGCGGCGAGCCTGGACGAGGCGGTGAGCGGGGCGGGCTGCCTGGCCTTCCTCGCCGGGCACCGCCAGTTCCACGAGCTCGACTTCGGCGCCCTGGCCGAGCGGGTGGACGAGCCCTGCCTGGTCTTCGACGGCCGCATGCACCTCTCGCCGGCGCGCATCCGCGAGCTGCACCGGTTCGGCTTCGCCTACCGCGGCGTTGGAAGGTGAGGAACAGTGCCCAGATCCCTGGTCACCGGCGGCTTCGGCTTCGTCGGCAGTCACGTCGTCGAACGGCTGGTCCGCCGGGGTGACGAGGTCGTCGTCTACGACCTCGCCGACCCGCCGCCCGACCTGGAGCACCCGCCGGGCGCGATCCGGCACGTCCGCGGCGACGTCCGGGACGCCGACGGGCTGGCGGCCGCCGCCACCGGGGTGGACGAGGTCTACCATCTCGCGGCGGTCGTCGGCGTCGACCGGTACCTCAGCCGGCCGCTGGACGTGGTCGAGATCAACGTGGACGGCACCCGGAACGCGTTGCGCGCCGCGCTGCGCACCGGCGCCCGGGTCGTGGTGTCCAGCACGAGCGAGGTGTACGGGCGCAATCCGCGGGTGCCGTGGCGGGAGGACGACGACCGGGTGCTCGGCAGCACGGCGACGGACCGGTGGTCGTACTCGACGAGCAAGGCGGCGGCCGAGCACCTGGCGTTCGCGTTCCACCGGCAGGAGGGCCTGCCGGTGACGGTCCTGCGGTACTTCAACGTCTACGGCCCGCGCCAGCGTCCGGCCTACGTGCTGAGCCGCACCGTCGCCCGCCTGCTGCGGGGCGTTCCGCCCGTGGTGTACGACGACGGCCGCCAGACGCGGTGCTTCACCTGGATCGACGAGGCGGCCGAGGCGACCCTGCTGGCCGCCGCCCACCCGCGCGCCGTCGGCGAGTGTTTCAACATCGGCAGCAGCGTGGAGACCACCGTCGCCGAGGCGATCCGGCTGGCCGGCGCGGTGGCCGGGGTGCCGGTGGCGGCCCAGACCGTGGACACCGGAGCCGGGCTCGGCGCCCGCTACCAGGACATCCCCCGCCGGGTTCCGGACTGCGGCAAGGCCGCCGCGCTGCTGGACTGGCGGGCCCGCGTGCCGTTGGTGACCGGCCTGCGCCGGACCGTCGAGTGGGCCCGCCGCAACCCGTGGTGGACCGCGCAGGCCGACGACGGACTGGTCGTCAGGTAGGCCGGGCCGGTGCGTCGGCCTTCGCCCACGGCGGGTGGCGGTCGGGGTCGGTCCGGCCAGTCACGGAAATGAACCGGGAAACATTCCGACGAATACGTGAACGGCTCACGAGATCGCCGACGACCGTCCGGTTCCAGCATTTTCGACAAACTGACGAATAGATCGTTGCGAACAGGAGACTGCCACGGCCGTCATGCCGCAGCCAGCGTCCTGTCGGCAATGTGATTGGCTCGTAAAGATCGACCGTCGAGCCGCTCGACCCGGGCGGTCAGCCCTTTGACGAGGTGGCGGAGCCGCCGGTGCGCGTCGCCACGAAAAGGCCCCGGCCGGTCAACCAGCCCTCGACGTACGTGGACTCGCAGCCGGCCGCCGCGAACGCCGAGTCGTACTCCTCGCGGGTGAACATGGTGAGCAGGCCGACCTGGCTGAACTCCCGGATCCCGGCGGCGTCGCCGACGAGCCAGCGCTCCTCCATCCGGGTCACCCGCCCCTGCCGGGTGGACCGCGACACCCGCGCCACCGTGCGGCCCTCCTCGCGCACCAGGTCGCCGCCGACGTACCCGTCGATGAACCGCTCCGGGAACCACCACGGCTCGAGCACCAGCACGCCGCCCGGTGCCAGGTGGGTCGACATCGTGGCCACGGCGGCCCGCATCTCGGCCACCGTGCCGAGGAAGTTGACCGCGGTGAACAGGCAGGTCACCGCGTCGAACGTGACGCCGAGGTCGAACGCCCGCATGTCCCCGGCGTGCAGGCGCACCCCGGGCAGCCGGCGTCGGGCGAGCGTCAGCATCGCCGGGGCCAGTTCGAGCCCCTCCACGTGGGGGAAGCGGGCGGCGAGGGTCTCGAGGTGCGCACCCGTGCCGCAGCCGACGTCGAGCAGCCGGACGGCGTCGGGGCGGGCGGTCAGGATCCGGTCGGCCACGTCCGTCGCCTCGTCGTGCCAGCTCTTGCCGCGGGCGCGGTAGGCGGCCTCGTACACCTCGGCGTGCTCCGGTCCGAACATCTCTCCCCCTCGCGACGCGGCCGCCCGGTCCGTCAGCCGCCCGGGCGGTACCGACGGCCCGACCGGCCGAACCTGCGGCTTCTATAACCCCGGTCTGATATTGTCGTACCCGTGCACGCGTTCGACATCCTGGGCGATCCCGTCCGCCGGCGCATCATCGAGCTGCTGGCGGACGGCGAACTGTCGGCCGGCGAGGTCGGTGCGGTCGTGCAGCGCGAGTTCGGCATCTCCCAGCCCGGTGTCTCCCAGCACCTGCGGGTGCTGCGCGAGAACGGCTTCGCCACCGTCCGCCCGCAGGGCACCCGGCGGCTCTACGCGGTCGACCCCGCCCCTCTCCAGGAGCTCGACCGGTGGCTGGAGCGCTACCGACGCTTCTGGAACCAGCGCCTCGACGCCCTGGGCACCGAGATCGCGCGCGGTCGCGCGCGGTCGACCGAGGACCGCACCGGCCGGTCGGCCGGGCGCCGGCCGCGCCCCCGGGCCGCCGACGAGGACTGAGCGGTACGGGTGGCCGCGCGCGGCGCGGCCGGGGCACGGGCGAAGGACCGCGAGGGGACACACCCGTCGGCGTGCCGCCGGCGCGCCGGCCATCCGCCGTGGGGGCGCGATGACCCGAGGCGAGTGCCCCGGCGTCACCCGCGCCGCCGTCACCGCCCCTGGTGGGCGCCAACCGGGGCCGACGGGTGTCGGCCCCGGCGGCGGGCCAGCGGTCAGCCGGCGCTCCGGGCGGCGAAGTCCGGCAGCAGGCGGACGACCTCGTCGGGACCCGGCATGGCGGCGATCTCGGCCGCCACGGCCCGAGCCCCCGTCCGGTAACTCTCGTCGGTCAGCAGGCGCTTCGCGGCGCTCGCCACCGTGTCGGGGCTGATGTCGTCGGTCAGCAGGTGGTCGCCGGCGCCGGCCTGCGCCACCGCCTGGGCGTTGGCGAACGAGTCCCCCGCCCACGGGAAGGACAGCTGCGGCACCCCGACGCCGAAGGCGCCGAGAGTGGTGCCGCTGCCTCCGTGGTGCACCACCAGGTCGACGTGGGGCAGCAGGGCCGCCTGCGGCACCCACGACTCCAGCCGCACGTTGGCCGGCACGTCGCCCAGGCCGCTGACATCGAGGGACGGGCCGCTCGCGACCAGGACGTCGGCGTCGAGGCCGGCAAGCCCGTCGATCGCCGCCCGCAGCACCTCGACGGTGCCGCCGCTGGCCGTGCCGAGCGTCAGGTAGACCAGTGGGCGGGCGGTGTCGCGCGAGGACACCCAGGCCGGGAGCTCGCCCTGCTCGGTGAAGGGCACCGGGCGCAGCTCGTGGCGGCGCGGACGGGCCCGGAAGTCCGGCTCCTGCAGCGACGGCGGGAAGATGTCGATGAAGGGGTTGCCGAAGCCGTCGATGCGCCCGGCCGGCAGGTCGACGCCGAGCCGCTGGGCCAACCCGTGCACCTCCTGCTCGATGGAGCGGGTCAGCTCGTCCGGCGTGTCGCGGCCGACGCCGTGGCAGACGGCCGGGATGCCCGCCTTGCGGGCGGCCAGACCAGCGGCGTAGTTGCTGACCCCCTGCACCACGAGGTCGGGACGCACCCGGTCGATCACCGGCTGGAGCTCGTCGAAGATGCGTTGCGGGATGACGCGCCCGAAGACGATCTGCGGCAGCTCACTGAGCTGCTCGGGGGTCAGCCCTTCGGGGCTGTCCGTGTCGAAGCGGATCCGCAGCGCCGCCAGGAAACCGTCGAAGACAGGCATCCCCGTGGCGACCGGGTCGAAGCCCAGCTTCCGCAGGGTGCCCGCGAAGGCCTCGCCGGTGCCGAAGGTGACTTCGTGGCCCGCCGCACGGGCCGCCGTGGCCAGTGGCAGCAGGGGATAGGTGTGGCCATGGGTTCCGAGACTGGAGAACAACACGCGCACCGCGATCACTCGCCTTTCCGGAGCTGAGAGGAGGCGACCTGCACTTCAGTCATATGTAGCACGCGGAATGTCGCCCCAGGATGGTCCACCTTGCTGAGCTGACGACCGAGCGCCCTGGTAGCCGGAGCCGCACGGGCCGACCTTGTTGTGTGGACAACACCCCTCTATTACGCTTGAAACTATAAAGTGATCTAGGTAGTGGAGGCTGCGGATGGACAGCGGCGACAGCCAGGACCTGCGTGCGTTCGTGCACGACTCACCGGAGGAGACGGAGACCACCCAGCGCCTGACGAAGCTCTTGACCAACTCCCCCATCCCGACGGAGGAACTGGTCAACAACCTCCCCCTGTTCCTGCGCCGCCACCAGATGACCGACCTGCTCTCCATGGACGCGCTCTACCGTGAGGTCCTCGACGTCCCGGGCGTGATCATGGAATTCGGCGTCCGGTTCGGCCGCCACCTCGCCACCTTCGCCGCCCTGCGCGGTGTCTACGAGCCCTACAACCCGCTGCGGCGCATCGTCGGCTTCGACACCTTCACCGGCTTCCCCGACGTCAACGACGTCGACCGCGTCGGTCCGACGGCGTACGAGGGCCGCTTCGCCGTGCCCGGTGGCTATCCGGCGTACCTGAAGGAGGTGCTGGACGCGCACGAGTGCAGCGACTTCTTCGGCCACGTGACACGGCGCAGCGTGCTCGTCGAGGGGGACGTCCGGGAGACGGTGCCGCGCTACCTCGCGGAGAACCCGCAGACCGTCATCGCGCTGGCGTACTTCGACCTCGACCTCTACGAGCCGACGAAGGCCGTGCTGGAGGCGATCCGGCCCTACCTCACCAAGGGCAGCATCGTCGCCTTCGACGAGCTCGACAATCCGAAGTGGCCCGGCGAGAACATCGCGATGCGGGAGGTGCTCGGGCTGGACCACGCCCCGCTGCGCCTGCTGCCGGGCCGCCCGGCGCCCGCGTACCTGCGGTGGGGCGACTGACCGGCGACACCTGCCGCGGGGCCCGGGACGGCGACACCCGGCGGGAACCGCGGCGGTCGCGCGCGATTGACCGGACTACGTATAAACTATAACTTACGTTCGTGCCGACTTATGGAGGAGGATGGGCGGACCCCGTCTGACCCGCCCATCCGCCGCGCAGCGACAGTGAGGACGAGACATGACTCAGGAGAAGACCGCACCGGCCGCGAAGAGCACGACCACCAAGAGCACCGCCGCGAAGAAGCCGAAGCCCCCGAACTACGACCCGTTCGTCCGGCACAGCGTCACTGTCAAGGCCGACCGCAAGACCGCCTTCAAGGTGTTCCTCGAGGGCTTCCCCGAGTGGTGGCCGAACAACTTCCGCACCACGAAGGTCGGGGCCCCGCTGGGCGTCGACAAGAAGGGCGGTCGCTGGTACGAGATCGACGAGCAGGGCGAGGAGCACACCTTCGGCCTGATCCGGAAGGTGGACTCCCCGGACACGCTGGTCATCGGCTGGCGGCTCAACGGCTTCGGCCGGATCGACCCGGACAACGCGAGCGAGTTCACCGTGACCTTCGTGGCCGACGGCCAGAAGAAGACCCGGGTGGACGTCGAGCACACCCACTTCGACCGGATGGGCACCAAGCACGCCAAGCGGGTCCGCAACGGCATGGACAAGGGCTGGCCGACGATCCTCCAGTCGTTCCAGAACAAGATCGACGAGGAAGGGGCGAAGAAGTGAACGGCCCGGTGGCATCAGGTCAGGCGACGGAGCGGGCCCTCGGCCGGCGCACCATCCCGGCCGGCGAGGCCCGCAGCATCATCATCCGGCAGCGGTACGACGCGCCCGTCGACGAGGTCTGGAGCGCCTGCACCGACCCGAACCGCATCAACCGCTGGTTCATCGAGCCCAAGGGCGATCTCCGCGAGGGCGGCAACTTCGCCCTGCAGGGCAACGCCAGCGGCGACATCCTGCGCTGTGAGCCACCGCGGCGGCTCACCATCAGCTGGGTGTACGAGGGCAAGCCGGACAGCGAGGTGGAGCTGCGACTCAGCGAGGAGGGCGACGGCACCCTGCTGGAACTCGAGCACGCGACGACCTCGGAGCAGATGCTCGTGGAGGTCGGCATCGGCTGGGAGATGGCCCTCGACTTCCTCGGCATGTTCATCCGGGGCGAGCTGCCCGGCGGCCCGGTCCCGGAGGACGCGGCCGAGGAGTTCGAGCCGAGCCCCGAGATGATGCGGATCTCGCAGGAGCGCGGCGAGGCCTGGGCCGCGCTGGTCCACTCCCGCTCCTAGCCGGGGCGGGAGCGGCTCGACCGACCCCGACGCGGCCCCCGACCGCCGTGAGTCAGTACCGGGCCGGGGTCACGCCGCCCGC
>NZ_JBFAVI010000127.1:0-20852 GCF_040679695.1 Micromonospora sp. NPDC052213 | reverse complement strand
CGGCGGGGCGGCCACGGCCATCCTGCTGCTCGTCGCGCTCGCCGTATTCGTGCCGGCGGCGCTGCTCGCCGCGGTCACCTGCGGGCTGGCGCTCGCCGAGGGGTCCGCGACGGTGAACCGGTACGAGCCCTGCACGGGGTGCCCGTCGGCGGAGACGACGCGGTAGGCGACGGTGTAGGTGCCGTTGGCCAGCGGTCGGTCGATCGTCACCGTTCCCGTCGTTCCGGTGACGACGGGCTCGCCGGTGGCGACCTTCGCCTGGGCGGCGTCGGTCAGCGCGATGGTGGTGAAGGCCGGATCGAGCTTCTGCATGAACGTCAGCTTGACCTGGGTCGGCGCCGTGGTCAGCCGGGACTCCTTGGCGGGGCTGGCGGACTGCAGCGTGTTGTGCGCGGCGGCGGGAGCGGCCGGCACGAGCAGCAGCGCGGCGACGGCCAGCGCGGCGGTGACGAGACCGGCTGCGGTCGGGCGGCGGAATCGGGTGGGCATCTCTGGTGCTTCTCCTGGTGAGGTGGTGGTCAGCCGAGCAGTTGTTGGCCGATCCAGCCGCCGTCGGGGCAGCCGGGCGGGATGGCGAAGACGGCGGAGCCGATCGGGGTAGTCCACTCGTTGAGCAGGTCCCGTTCGGCGAGGCGCCGCTGGATGGGGAGGAACTGGCGGGCGATGTCGGCCTGGTAGGAGGCGAAGATCAATCCGCTGTCGGCGGTGCCGTCGGCGGCGGGTACCCCGTCGTAGTTGTAGGGGCGGCGCAGGATCTTCAGCCCGTCCTCGCCGACGCGGGCGCGGGTCAGGTGGGAGAAGTCGGGGATGACGGCGAGCCCGTCGGGGCCGGTGGCGGCGAAGTCGGGCACGTCGTGTTCGGCGGCGCCGGTCAACGGGGCGCCGGTGTCGAGGCGGCGGCCGACGGCGAGTTCCCGGTCGGCGCGGCCGAGCAGGTCCCAGGTCTCCAGGTTCATGCTGATCCGGCGGACGACCAGGGTACTGCTGTCGCGCAGCCACGCCGGCCCGTCGGTCACCCACACCGCGGTCTCCAGCGGCCCACCCGGCCGGGGGTTGGCGGTGCCGTCGAGTTGGCCGAAGAGGTTGCGCTGGGTACGCCCGCCGGGTTCGACGCCGGCGCCGCGTCGGAAGCCCTGCTGCACCCACCGGACGGCGGCGAACGGCCGGCTGTCCTTGACCAGGACCCGTTGGGCGTGGGCGACGGTGACCGGGTCGTCGGCGCAGATCTGCAGCAGCAGGTCCCCGCCCGACCAGCGGGGCTGGAGCCGGTCGACGCGGAACGAGGGCAGGGCGGCCACCGACGCCGGCCGCCGCTCCGCCAGGCCGGCGGCGGCGTAGAGGCCGGGGCCGAAGCCGAACGTGACGGTCAGCCGGGCGGGCAGCAGCCCGAGTTCCGGCTCGGTGTCGGCCAGCGCGGGCCGCCCCTGGGTGAGGCGGGCCGCGTCGTCGGTGAGCAGCCGCAGCATCCGGCCCAGCGCCGCCCGGTCGGTGCCGGGCCTCAGGGTGAACGCCACGAACGACGCGTGTGCCTGCGGCTCGGTGGCGACGCCGGCCTGTCGGGGCCCGTGGAACGGCTCGACCGCCCCACCGACCTCGGCCACGGGCAGCGCCTCGACGGGCCGTACCCCCGGGTCGGAACGGGTGGCGGCGCCGGCGGCGGCGCCGGCCAGGGTGCCCCCGGCGGCCAGGGCGCCGCCGGTGAGCAGGCCGCGCCTGCTCACCGGGCGGGCGGTGGGCACTCCGGTCACGACGCCGGGCCGGTGGTCGTCGCGGGCTTGCCGCTCGTGTCCGGCGCGGGTTCGCCGTGGCCGGGGGCGTAGCTCTCCTGCGCACCGGCGAACGGCTTGGCCACCGCGGTGAACGTCTGGGTCCGGCCGTCGGCGAAGGTCAGCGTGAAGCTCACCTGGTCGCCGGCCCGCACCGGCCGTTTGAGGCCCATCAGCATCAGATGGTCGCCACCGGGCTCCAGCACGTGCGTGCTCCCGGCCTTGACCACGATGCCGCCCTGCTTGGCCCGCATGACCATCTGGCCGTCCCGCATCGCCATCTCGTGCAGTTCCATCGGCGACACGTCGGTGGCGGCGCCGGTGATCGTGACGTCGGTGTCGCCGTCGTTGACCAGGCTGACGAACGCCGCGGTCATTCCCGTGTCGGCTGCCTTGACCCACGGGTCGCGGACGCCGAGCACACCCGCCGCGCTCGCCGTGGCCGACGGTGACGGGCTGGGCGCGGCGGCCGACGAGCCGTCGGACGAGCCGCAGCCGACCGTCCCGCCGAGCAGGAGGGCGACACAGGCGAGGAGTGCGGCCGGGCGGCGACGCGAGCCGGCGAGCATGGTGCGGGGCATCCGGGCAGGTCCCTTCGAACGATGACGCGACGTCGGTTGGTCGGCCCGGTGGCCGGAAAAGTTCCGGCCGGGAGCCGATCCTGTCCGAAATTGATCAGGCCGCTCGGCGGTCGGGGACGCGGGCGGAGCCGGGGTACGGCGGCAGCAGCCGTAGCCCCGGCGATTCGGGCTGCTCCTCGTCGGGCAGGTGCCAACGAGGCTCGTCGGTGCGGTTGCGCCGCACCGGGCCGTCGGGGCGCAGCCCGCGGCGGGACAGCACGACGACGAGCGCGTAGCCCACGAGCAGGAAACCGTGGCTGACCAGCCGGGTGGTGTCCACCCGCCCCGTCGCCAGGTCGTTGACCGACAGCAGCACCAGCGTGCCGACGAACGCGCTCAACATCGGCACCAGCCCCGTCGGGGGAGTGCGCCGGGCCGCGACGAAGAGGAACCCGGCGCCGACCGCGACGTTCCAGGCCGCCGACTCGTGCCACAGGTGCCCCGCCGCCAGCCCGTCGGCGGCCGGATGCACGTGTGGGCCGGCGACGCCCCGCCCGATCTGCGTCAGGCCCAACACCAGCTGCAGCGCCCCGATCAGCCCCAGCACCGCCCGCAGGCTGACCACGGCCCGTCCCCGCAGGCTGAGCACGGCCCGTCCCCGCCGTCGGCGCGGCGGCACCTCGGGCAGCGCGTTGAGGACGACGTCCGTGAGGTCGTCACCGGCGACCATGACCGACAGCCGCGCCCGCCGGGTCACCGCCGCGGCCTGGTCGAACCACGTCCGGCAGCCCCCGCACCCGGCCAGGTGCGCCTCGGCCGCTGTCCGCTCGGCAGGGGACTCCTCCCCGTCCAGCTGCGCCGACAGCACCTCACGCCACTGCTCACACCCCATGCACGGATAGTCGTTCCGATGCCGCCGCCGGTTCCCGACGATTTTCGCCGGCCACCGCTGCGCTCCTGCTCAACCGGGGTGCGGCCCGCTCAGCCGGCCGCGTTCTCGCCCGGCCGCGCGGCCGTCGACCGGCCGCCGCCCATGGCGGCCACGAGGTCCTCCCGGGCCCGGGCCACCCGGGAGCGGATCGTGCCGACGGGGCAACCACAGACCTCCGCCGCCTCGGCGTAGGACAGGCCGAGCACCTGGGTGGCGACGAACGCCTCACGCCGGTCCGCCGGCAGCGCCGTGATCAGCTGCTCCAGCACCACCTGCCGGTCGAACGCGCTCCGCGACGCGTCGGCGGTGTCATGCCCGTCGGTCAGCGGCACGGTCCGCGGACGGGACGTGGCGGTGCGGATGTGGTCGGCGGCGACCCGGCGGGCGATCGCGAGCAGCCACGTCCGCGCCGACGACCGCCCGGCGAACGACCGCAACGACCGCACCGCCCGCAGGAAGGTCTCCTGCGCGAGGTCGTCCGCCTCCGCGGGCGAGACCAGCACGGCGAGGAAGCGCCGGACCTGCTGCTGCGTCGCCCGGACGAACCGGGCGGCGGCCTCGCGGTCACCGCGGCCGGCGGCCAGCGCCCACGCGGTGATCTCCGCGTCGTCGGCCATCCGGCACCTCCCGTCAGCCCACCGGAGGGCGGACACCCCACGGCGGTCACGACAAGTCGTAGTAGTAACCGGACGCTACCGTATCGCGGGGCGACGCGACGTATCTCTCCCTGCGGTAGGTAGCCGGACCGGATCGGTTGACCCCCTCCCCACGGTCGAGCGGCGTCGGCATGCCGACGCCGCCGCGCGGCCCGGGCACGGCGACCGCGTCGGATCATCGGCCTGGCCCCGGACGACGGCCACCGCTGATGGCCCGGCGGATCGCAGACCCGCCGGACCATCGACAGGTGTCAGGCCGCGGTGAGCGCGCGGTGCAGGCGCCGGGCCTCGGTGACCAGGCGGGACGAGCCGCCCTGGCCGGCGACCTCGCCGAGGCCGGGCACCTCGATCCGGACACCGGTCGCGGTGGCCGTCTCCGTCGCCAGGGTCAGCAGGTCGGGCAGGCCGCGCGGCGGCCTCGGCGCGGCGAGTACCACCGGCAACGCGGCGGCGACCAGCCGCCACACGGTCAGCGGCGCCCCGGCCAGGGCGGCGTCCCGCAGCGGCTCCACCACCCGGGTCAGCTTCACCAACTGCCTGGCGAACAGACGGCCGAGCTGCTCACCCGCCCCGCCGGCGTCGAACTGCCCCGCCCCGGCGAGCCCGAGCAGGGCGTCCAGAGCGGCGACCCGGTCCGCGCCGTGCCGGGCCCCGAGGCCGTAGGCCAGGGCGAGGTCGAGAGCCACCCCGCCGGTGCCGCTGCTCTCGGCGAGTAGCGGCAGCACCACGGCGCCGTCGCGCTGGTCCATGTCCGCCGCGCCGGCCACCGACGGGAGGGTGTACGCGGCGACCACCCCCCGGTGCCCCGGCAGGATCGACGGCCACATCTTCACCCACCCGGAGTACTCGATCCCGATCGGCGCCGGGTCGGCGGTCAGCAGGCCGTACCGGTCGTCGTACCCGTCGGGCGGGCGCAGCTCGACCAGGATCCGCTCCTGCACCAGCTGGTCGAACTCCCAGTCGTAGCCGGCCTTGCGGGGGCGCCGGGTGACGGTGGTGGCCCGCATGACCGGCTGCGGCAGTCCGCCGCCGCGCAGCCAGGCGGCGAGCCGCTCCCCGGCCGGCGTGCCCAGCGCCGCCGCCTTGTTCGCCACCGCGTCGTCGGCGTCGACGGGCAGGCGCAGCAGGGCCTGGGTCAGGTCCCAGTACCAGGGCGTCCGGTCGCCCCACGCCGCGAGCCGTTCCACCAACGCCAGCGGGTCGAGCAGGCCGTTGGCGGAGGTGGGGGCGGCCAGCAGACCGGGCTGCCCCGGCTCGTCGACGTGCGCACCGATCTCGGCGAGCCGGGCCCGCAGCAGCCGGTGGGGCGGGGGCACCCGGGGATCGGTGGTGGCCAGCTCCGGCGCCGACGGCGTCCGGTCGGTCCGGCGTACGGCGGCCAGCAGCGCCGCCCACCGGCTGCGGCGCCGGGGCTGCTCGGTGGAGCCGGCGGTGAGGAGCAGGTCGACCAGCACCTCGCAGAGGCAGAGCGGGTCGTAGCGGTGCTCGTTGCCCCACGACCAGTGGCGGCGGTCGACGACGGGGGCGAGGGCGGCGTGCACCCGTGGCCCCTCGGTCGTGGTGAGCCGGACCAGCCCGTCGAGGATCCGGTCCAGCGGTGCGCCGTGCGACGGCGTGCCGAGCAGGGCGGCGACCTCCTCGGCCAGTTCGTCCACGTCGGTGATCGGGTCGGGCGCTGGCGCGGGCGGCGCGGGCGGGGGAAGGTCGTCCCCGCGCGGCCGGGTGACCGCCGGGCCGGTCCCGACCGCCGCCGGGTCGTGACCGTGCCGGGCGGCCAGCGTGCTCGCCCGGTCGCGTAGCTCGACGGCGGGATGCCCGAGCGCCACCCCGATCACCTCGGCGACCTCCACCGCCCGGTCCCGGTGTTGGCGGGCCAACCGGTCCAGCCAGGCCAGTTGTGCCCGTACGAGCGTCTTGTCCGGCCGCAGCAGCACCTCACGCGAGGCGTCGAGTACCGCCTCGACCTCCAGGTCGGGCAGATCCCGCAACGCCTTCTGCGCCATCGTGGCGACCGGAGCCGGCGCGTCGGTGAGCAGGCGGAGGTAGTCGGTGGCGCGGGCGGCGACCTCGGCGGTGGTCGGGGTCAGCTCGTGGAGCAGGGTGGTGAAGGCGCGCAGTGCCGCCGCCCGGTCGCCGCGCAGCAGCCGGCCGAGTGAGCCGTCGATGAGCATCGTCCGGTCGACGACCCCCTCGGCGGCGAGCCGCGCCAGCGCGGTCGGCAGGACGTGCCGATCCCGCTCCTCCCACGCCGTGGCGACCTCGTCGAACATCATCCGCGAACCGAGACCGTCCACCTCGAACAGGCGGGGCAGCATGGCGGCCAGGAACGGGTCGCTGCGCAACCGGTCCACCAGGGGGGCCGGCGGCCCGGGGCGGCGCCGGTCCGGCAGCTCCACCGCGCCCAGCCACAGCTCCACGAACCGGTCGTCGGTCGGCGGGGCGACCCCCTCCGCACGCAGGAGCGCGGCGACGAACCGCCACCGCTCGACCCACGTCTGCTGGTTGACCTTCGCGGCCAGCCGGTGCGCCAGGTCGCCCAGCCAGGTGATGCCGCGCTCCTCGGCGACGCCGGCCAACAGGGCGGCGGCCCGCTCGCCGTCCGGGTTGACCGAGTTGCGGGCGAGGATCGCCGCCGCCTGTGCCGCGCTGGGCAGGCAGCCCACCACGGCGACCGCCAGGGCGGTGCCCGACCCGGCTGTCCACCAGGTCGACCGGTTCCGCTCCTTGAACCAGGCGGTCAGCTCGACGCCGATCTCCCTGCGGCGCTGCTCGGGCAGGCCGGCCAGGGCGTCCGCGACCAGCGTGGCGGAGCCGTTCTGGACCAGGTCGAACAAGTCGCTGGTCCCGCCGGCGGCCAGCTCCCGACGCCGGCGTACGGTGCTCTTCATCAGCAGCGTCTGTCGGGCCCGGCTCACACCCGCTCCTCGACCTGGTCGGTGGTCAGCATCCGGGTGGCCAGCGCGTGCCGGCACGGACCCCGCTGCCCCCGGTGCTTCGCCCACCACGGGCAGGTGCAGGTGAACCCGCCGTCCGGCAGCCGGCGGACCCGGTACACCTGGTCGCCGCTGCGGATCGTGGCGGACGTCCCGTCCCACTCGACCGCCCCGGCGTCGAGCAGCGCCCGCGCGCCGACCAGACGGGGATTGTCCCGCTCCGCCCGGCCCGCGTCGTACGGCATCACCCGGTGGAAGTACGCGGCCTCGGAGACGTCGTATCCGACCCGCCCCGCGGTGCCGAGCTGCGCCAGCGCGCCCCGGACCCGTGCCGCGTCGATCCCGGCCTCCGCCGCCAGCCGATCCACGTCGATGGCCGGGTCCCAGGAGAGCAGGGCGGCGACCAGGTCGGCGTCGTCGACGACCTCGTCCCCGGCCAGCGCGGTGAGCGCCGCGCCTTCGCCGGAGAACCCGCGGTACGGCTCGGGGGAGAGGGTCAGGGAGAGGCGCAGCGCGCCCGTGTCCAGTTCCCAGGTGCTCGGCACGGGCGCCGACCCGGCCGCGACGGTCGGCCCGTACACCCGCAGGGTCCGGGCGAACCGCAGCATCGGGCGCAGGGCGGCCAGCCGGCTCGCCCCGGCCAGGCAGACCGCGCCGGGCACGGGCCGGGAGGTCAGCCGCAGCGACCGCCCGGCCGGCACCACCCAGAGCACCGAACGGTCGGCGGTCGTGGGCAGCCGGCGCAGGAACGCCGCCGCCTCGGCCGCCGGGACCTCCGCCCGGGGCTCGAACCTCGCGGCCAGCACCTGCACCTCGGCGAAGCCGCGCAGCCAACGCACCGGCAGCGGGACCTTCTTCTCCACCACCGCGCCGTCCATGGTGGAGACGGTCAGGTCCTCCGGGCCGACCGACAGGTGCAGCGGGTCGAGGCCGCCGACCCGGGCCAGGGCCTCCCGTAGCGGGTTGTTGACGTCGACGTTGGTGGTGCCGTGCTCCACCACGTCGCCGTCCAGGCCGTCGGGCAGGGCGTCGAGGCGGGCGTAGACCCCGCAGCAGCCGGAGAAGGACTCGAACCGGAGCCGGTCCCGACTGCCGGTCACCACGGGGTCGAGGCTCGCCGGGCTGACCGGCCGGTGGTACCGGGTCCGGGCCACCTCCGCGACCGCCAGCAGGCCGACGGCCGCCGCGTGCGGGGTGGTGAGGAAGCCGGTGAAGAACCGCGGGTTCGGCGCGGGCCCCCCACTCGTCTGCAGGGCGAGTCCATCCTGTCCCAACGCGGAGGACCCCAGATACCGGTACGTCTGCACTGCGTTCACGTCCGCGGACAGTAGAGGACCCCACCGACAGGAACCGGCCCGTTTCCGGTCGGCTGCGATCCGGACCCGTGCGGCCTCCCGCGCGGTGGCGGCCATCGCTCCGGGTCGTGGCCCCGGACCGAGGAGGCGGGCCAAGGACCGCTGGACGTGCGACGCTCGTCAGGACGCCGGGGTCAGCTCGATGAGGAACTCCTGGTGGGCCTCGCCGGTGCACGGCCCCTGCCTCGCCGCCGCGCCGATGGGCGTGCGGGCGTCGTCCCGGACGCCGATGCACAGCCCGCTGGCTGCCGGCCGCAGCCGGTAGCCGCCCGGGACCGGCGTGTCGACCCTCTCGGCGGCGAACAGTTGTTCCTTCCTGCTGGGGCTGCAGTCCGTCCAGGGCTCGAGCATGTCCTGGGCCGGTGGTGACTTCAGGACGGTGAGGCAGCCGATGCCGAACTGAGGATGATCCCACTTGATGTGGACGAGGTTGTCGCGGACGGGTTCGAGGCGGGTGCGGGGCAGGTCGGGTTTGTCGCATGACTGCAGGGTCGCGACCGAGCCCTGGTACCGGCCGGTGCGCTCGCGCCCCTCCGAGAGGCACAAGGCGGGCGAGCCGACCGGATGGATCTGCGCCCACGCCCCCTCTTCTGGCAGGTCCAGGCTGCCGGAGACGACGGGCCGCTCCGGCTGACGGTCTGGCTGGTCACGCTGGTCCGTCGCCCACACCGCAAGCGGGATCGCCAGGCCGGCGGCAGCCAGCAGGGCGACGGCAGGGCGCAGCCATGGCCACCTGCGTCGGACCGGTGGGGCGTCACCCGGATCGGGTGCGTCCGGGGGCGTTGCCGCGGGCTCGGCCGCGGCGCCCAGCCGATCCCGTGCCCGCAGCCAGACGTCCACTTCCTCCTGGTCGCCTCCGCAGGCGCGGACGAACGCGGCGAGGACCTCGGCGCGCGGTAACGTCGGCCGGCGCAGGACGTCGGCGATGGTGCTGCGCGGCAGCGCTTCGCCGCCCGCGGTGGCCCGTTGTTCGAGCTGCCGGTATGTACACCCGGACCGCTGCTTGAGCCGTGCCATGAGCGCGACGAGTTCAGCGACGGTGGCAGCCTCATCCGGTCGTTCGTCCCCCGTAGCTCCGACCGACATGGCCCACAGGCTATCGCCACAACTCGATCGGCGGGGGCCGGGTTCGGGCGGTGAGCTGTCCGGACAGGTCCGAGGCACCGCGCTGACCAGGCCGGACATGTCGGCCGTGACCGGGACAGGCGACTGTCCTTGCCGGACACACCGGTCCCCTTGAGGCTCAAGGGACCCCGCCGTCGCGGCAGGAGCGCGCGGCGGCGGAGGACCCGGCAGACCACTCCCGGTCCGGCCGGTCCGGGCACCGCTCGTGCGTCCGTCGCCGCTCAGGCACGGCGGAGAGCGGCGACCGGGTGAACGAGACGGATGTCGCACTGATGTGGAAGGCGGAAGCGTGGCCCTGCCCGAATCGATCCGTTACCGGATACTCGGTCCCGTACAGACGAAGTCGGCCGACGGCACCTGGCAGGACTTTCGACAGGACAAGTGGCGCACGCTGCTCGCGGTCCTGCTGGTCCGGTCGAACCGCGTCGTGCCCTGCGGCGAGTTGGTGCGGCAGCTGTGGCCGGAGGAGGCGCCGGGCAGCCAACGCAAGCTGGTGCAACAGTACGTCCACCGACTCCGCCGGAGCCTCGACGACCCGGACGGCGAAGTCCTGCGGACGCGGCCCGCCGGGTACGAGTTGCGGGTGTCCCCGGGCGAGCTGGACGTGGACCGGTTCGACGCGCTCTGCGCGGACGGCCGACGGGCGCTCGCGACGGCGGCGTACGAGGAGGCGATGGCGCACTTCGGCCAGGCGATGGCGCTGTGGCGCGGAACGGCCATGGCGGACGTCGGGAACGCTCCCGCGGTCGCGGCCGAGCGGATCCGGATGACCGAACGCCGGCTCGCCGCGACCGAGCTGTGGTTGCGCGCGGGGCTGGCCTGCGGCCGGCACGACGTCCTGATACCGGAGCTGGAATGCCTGGTCGTCGCGCACCCGCTGCGGGAACGCTTCCGGGAGCTGCTGATGACCGCGCTCTACGAGACCGGCCGGCGGGCGGACGCCCTCAGCGTCGCCCGGCACCTGCGCTGCCTGCTCAGGGATGAGCTGGGCATCGACCCGGGGGCCCAGATCCAGCGGCTGGAACGGACGATCCTGCGCGGGGAGGACGTGGACCTGTCGCTGCTGCGCCCGCTCGCCGTGCCCGCCGATTCCTGACCGGCAGCTCACGACGGGGCGATCCGGGGTGCCGCCGACCCACACCCCGGACCGCCCCGCCCCGACGGGGGCGCGACGCTCAGGCGGCCACCACCACGTGGTGCCCTCGCTCGGCCGGCCGGCCCGGATCGCCGCCGTGCCCCGGTGCGTCCAGCAGCAGGACGTTCGCCACCCGGTGCGGCATCGCCACCCGGAGCAGGCCGTAGCCGATTCCGGCGAGCCCCATCAGCAGCCCGGGCGTGCTGACCTGCTCCGGGACCCCGGCCCGGGGCGCGCCGGCGAGGACCTGCTCGGCGATCGCCCGCGCGCACCGCAGGCCCAGCGCCGCGTCGTCCGGCTCGTCGAGTGCCGAACTGGCCGCCAGCAGGGTCTCGACCAACCCGAGGTCCCCGTGGCAGATGGAGTCGTTGCCGATGCCCGTGTACCGCCCGTCGACGACCAGGTCGTCGCGGACCTTGCCGGTCGCGATGTGCAGGTCCTCGCGGATCAGGTCGTGCCAGGGAGCCAGCACGGGCAGTCGCAGCATGGCCGCGCGTGCCAGTCCGATCCCGGCGGCGCCGTGGCACCAGGCGTTCATGAAGGCGCCCGGACCACTGATCACCCGCAGGTCGGGCCAGTTCCGGCGCTCCGGCGACAGGTGGTGCCGCTCGAAGCGCAACGCCCGCCCGCACACCTCGGCGAGCTGGTCGTCTCCGGTGAGCTGGGCGATCCGGGCCAGTGCGTACCCGATGCCGCTGGCGCCGTGGGAGAACCCGAGCAGCGCCGGCGCGTTCTCGTACTCGACCTGCCATCCTGTCCCGCCGGGCACGTCGATCGCGCGGTCGGCGATCGTCCTACCGGCCGCCTTGAGGGCGTCGAGGGTCTGCTCGTCGGGATGGGCGTCGTGCAGGGCGAGGATCGCCAGCGCCGCCCCGGCGGTGCCGCTGATCACGTCGAGCACCTTGTCCTCGGCGAACCGCTCCCGGCACAGCGCCGCGGCCTGCCGGGCCGCGTCGACGAGCGCCGGCGCCCGCAACACCTCGGCGAGCTGGCCCAGTACGTAGACGAGGCCGCCCAGCTCGCTGAAGCCGCCGATCGGCAGCCCGGCCCCCCGGTCCGGGCTGGCGGCGAGTTGGCGGGTCACCTCGGCGAGCTGGGCGGCGAGCTGTTCGGCGGGCCGGCGGAACCGGACGTCGCCGGTGACCGCGCCGAGCTGGCCGAGGAACAGGGCGACCCCGGCGACCCCGCTGTACAGGTCGATGCCGGCGTGGCCGACCTTCCAGTACCGGTCGCCGATGAAGTTCACCGACAGCCACGACGGCGCCTCGCCGTCGGCGGCCAGGGCGGCGTCGAGCAGCAGGTCCGCGATCGACCGGGCGGCCCGCACGGCGAGATCGGCGTCGATCGGCGCCTCCGGCAGCGGCCTGGACTCGACCCGCTCGGCGTGGGGCGTGCCCACCGTGAGCCCGGACATGGAGGCGCGGATGCACCAGAGCTGTCGCCGCAGGTCCTCCTCGGACATCGCGCCGATCCGCGCCCGCACGGCCGCCAATCCACTGGTTTCCAGGAAGTCGTGGGCCACCACCCCCTGCGCGTCGTAGAGGTCCGTCGAGCCGGGGGTGGTGTGGAACGCCGGGATGTCCTGGTCGGCGAGCTGTCGATGTTCGCTGCCGAACAGCACGTCGCGGTCCGGCAGGTCGACGAACGCGGAGGAGAGCACCTCGTGGAAGATCTCCCGGTCGAGCGAGTCGCGCAGCAGGTCCGGGTGCCAGGACTCCGACTGGACCCGGCCGTACGTCATCGTGGGGCGGGGGATGAACCGCACCTCGTCGTCGCGGAACCGGGCGATCGGTCCGCCGGCGGCCAGCAGGTCGTCGCGGTGGGCGGCGATGATCCGGTAGCAGTCGGTGAAGCCGGCGGCGAGGGCGTCGGTGTGGGCCAGCGCGTTGACGGGGCGGCCGTCCAGCCGTACGCGGTTCTGCGTCTCCGGCATCTCCCGGCGGTCCCGCACGACCCGCATCTCGTCGGTGCCGCCGGCGACGAAGGTGGGCAGGCGGGCGGGTGAGAGTTGGCCGCCGGAGCCGGCCAGGCCGCTCACCTCCGCGTCGTAGATGCCCTCGTCGTCGGCGGTGATGATGCGCTCGGGCAGGAGGCCGACCCGGAGCACCGAGTCCCGCACCACGCGGGGCGCCTCGCCGAAGGTGAGCGGCGCCAGCTGCGCCCCGGTGACCCGGGGCAGCACCTGGAAGATCGCCTCCAGGTCCACGGGGACGGGGTGTTCCCCGGCCGCGATGACGTTCTCCAGGTGCAGGTCCGAGCCGCAGAGGGCGTGGAACAGCGCCAGGAACGCGCCCTGCCGCCAGAAGAAGCGGTCCACCTGCTCCTCGTTCTCGCACGACGCGACGTCGACGTGCTCCACCCAGCCGTACTCGCCCCGGTCGAGGACGAGCAGTGGCCGCAGCGGTTGGCGGAGCCCGTGGGCGTTGAGCCAGTCGAGGACCTGGTTGAAGTGGACCTCCACGCTGAGGCTGCGTGGCTTGTACACCAGCTTGCGACCGTCGGTGAAGGTGAGGATCGCGACGGTCTGGCCGCCGCGGTGGGTGTCCCCGGCGCCGAAGCTCACCCGGGCCAGGTCGGCCAGTCCGTGCCAGTCCCCACCGAAGGTCCGCCGCAGCTCGGGCAGATCGGCGAGGAGCCGTTCGGCGAACCGGGCCCGGACGTCGACGGTGGTGCGCAGGCAGGTGACCAGTTCCCTGGCGAGCACCGGGTACTCGGCCAGGATGCCGAGCGCCGTCTCGGGCGTACGGATCTGCGCGATGAACGACGACATCCGCTCGGCCGGTGTCGCCCCGGCCAGCCGGCCCTCCACCCGGGCCACGTTCACCTCGAGGATCATGACGGAGATGATCATTTGCAGGAGTCGATCGAGCGGCGGTTGCAGCAGCGAGTGGTCCGCCGGCAGGGTGTCGTCGTGGCCGTGCCGGGCCACCAGCCGGGCCACCCGGCTGCCCAACTCCTCCTGGCTCCACGCCAGCAACGGCGCGATCAGGTTCAGGAACACCACGTTCCCGGCCTGGTCGTGCCCGTGGTCGTGGTCGTCGTGATCGCATCCGGTCGCCGGGCCGCCACCGGCGAGGTCGTCGAGGCGCGCCGACCCGAACCGCCGCCACGCCTCGGCGATCACGCCCAGCCAGGCCGGCCGGTCGGGGATCCTGGCGGCGAGCGACTCGGCCGGTTCGGCCAGCAGTTCGACGATCCCGTCCTCGGCCAGCCCGAGTCGTTCCCACCGGTCGAGCGAAATGTCGGTGCCGCGCAGGATGTGGCCGCCACGCCAGGCGTCCCGCCGGCGGCGACCGTAGTCGTGTTGCTCCTCCGTGATCGACGGCGTGCCTCCGGCCCGTTCGGACCGGGTCAGGCCACGCCACCAGTTCGGCCTCTGAAGAATCTCGTCGAACATGTCTCCACCCTCATTTGTCCGCGTCCGGAACGGCCGCGGCTGTCGTGGCCCGGCCCTCCGGCCCGGGGTGGACACCGTCACCACGATGCCCACCCCGGCCTGCGTGGAAAATCGGTCAGTCGTCGGTACCGGAATGCGGTTTGCCGACCGCCGTCAGCAGCTTCCCGACGTGCATCCGGCCGTCATGATCCAGCAGGTGTTGGTGCAGCCGAGGCTGCCCCACTGGCAGGTGAAGCAGGTGTAGAAGGTGAATGCCCGGTCACCGCCGAAGATGTCCGCCAGATCCGAGTCCAGGCCACCGACGGCGCCCACCGGGCTCTCGGGCAGGAGGGCGATGTCGGCGTCGTCGAGCGTGGTGCGGAAGGCGGGGTCCTTCCATGCGCGCACAACCGTGGTGCTCATCAGCATCCCCAGCAGGTGCGGCAGGTCCACAGCGGGTAGCAGGTGAGGCAGGTGCGGAAGGTGTAGGGCTCCCCGTTGCAGCAGCCCATCGTCGCGGTCGACTCGGTGCCGGCGCCCCGGGTCCCGTCCGTGACCATCTCACCCAACTCGACCCGGCCGACCGGGTGGGCCGGCAACATGGCGAGTTCGCTGTCGTCGAGAGTGGCCCGGAAAACCGGGTCCTTCCACGCCCTCGCAGCAGTTTCCATGATTTCTCCGATCGATAGAAGAAGTGTCGCCACGCCTGCCGATCCACCGTGGATGACGGGTGCGGCAATGCGGCGGGCGGCGATGATCCCGCGGTCAGAACAGGCGACGGAATCGGAAACTCGGCTCGGCCAGGAACCGGTGCCGTCCGATGGCGGCAGAAACACGATGGACGCCGCCGGCTCACCGGTCAAGGCCGACGGCGACCGGTTCTACCACGACTGAATCGGCAGCGAACCGAGCGTCGACCGGAAAACAACCGGCGTCTGAAACGCTCATCCCGCTCGGCCAGAACAGCGACGGTTCGCGATCTGACGAGGGGAGGTGACAGAAATGACGGAACGACCGGAACTCGTCGAGGACCCGATCGGTCAGCTGGACCTGACCGACCTCGACCAGGAGATCAACGGTGGTAGCAGCGCGGTGTGCTTCACCATCACGGTCACGATCTCCACCTTCAAGCACAGCATCTGTGGCACCTGCGGCATCTTCAGCGTCGGCTGCTGCTGATCCCGCGATGGCGATCGGCACCCCGGTCGCGTCACCGGGTGGGCGGAGGCGTCCGCCGTCTCCGCCCACCCGGAACCCGTTCCATCGTGACGAGCCGCAACGGAGAGACGTGATGGCCCCACGCAACACCGCAACGAGCGATCGCGCCGACCTCGGCAGCGACGTGTTCGACCGACCGGCCTGGTGGGCTGCCCTGTCCCTGGAGGAACGGCGGCGTGTGCCGGTGCCCGACACCGAGGCCGCCCGCAGCCGGGGCGCGCGCCGGCTCGACGCCTGGCGGACCGTCCGGGCCGCCACCGGCGGACTGGAGCCGAACCTCGCCCGGTGGCACGAGGCGGGCCTCAGCGAGGAGGAGTTGGGGCTGCTCCTCGGGGAGTCCTCCGACAGCCTGCGCGACCGGGTGCCGCAGCCACCGTCGTGGCTGACGAGCGTGGCCCAGGCGTGGTCCACCGATCCCGCCGACCTGCCCGCGTTCGACGCCGGCCCGACGGCCGACCTGGGACCGACCGCCGACCTGCTCGCGCTGGTGCACCCGTTGTCGCACCGCTACCAGCAGCGGTTGCACGAGGAGGTGCGCCGGCTCGCCGGCGACCTCGGCCACCGGGGCGAGGTTCCGCCGCACCATCCGTTGCTGCGGCCGAACCACGAGGTCCACCTGGCGATGATCAGTCCGGTGCTCGCGGTCCACCTGCAGCGCGCACGCAACGCAGGGACACTCTCCGGTGACACGCCGGCAGCACGGTTCGGCGACTTCGCCCGGCAGCTTCGCCAGCCCGCGTACGCCCTGCGGATCCTCGCCGAGTATCCGACGCTCACCCGCGAGCTCGTCGACGAGATGGAGACGTGGCTGGCGGTACGGAGCGAGCTGGCCCGACGCGTGCTGGCCGACCTGCCGGCGCTGCGCGCGGAGTTCGGCCTGACCGCCGCCTCGCTCGACGATCTGGTGGAGGTGCAGACCGGTGCCGGCGACACGCACCGCGGCGGGCGGAGCGTCGCGATCCTCACCTTCGCCGGCGGCGGCAAGGTGGTCTACAAGCCCCGCCCGCTCGCCGTCGAGTCGCACTTCTACGCCCTGGTCGACTGGCTCAACGCCAAGGGGATGACCTGCCCACTGCGTCGGCTGACCATCGTGGAGCGGGCGGGGTACGGCTGGGTCGAGTTCGTCCACCCCGAGAGGTGCGCCGACGAGGAGGGGCTGCGCCGCTTCTACTGGCGCCAGGGCGCCTACCTGAGCCTGCTGTACCTGCTGCGCGCCTCGGACATCCACCTGGAGAACGTCATCGCCGCCGGCGAGCACCCGGTGATCGTCGACCTGGAAGCGATCTTCCAGCAGGCTCGGCCGACCACCGACACCCGGCCGCTGGTGCTGCCCGCCGAGGCGATGCACCGCATCGAGGAGTCCGTGCTGTCGATCGGCCTGCTGCCGCAGCGCCTGATCCAGCAGGACGGCGACGCGGTGGTGACCACCGAGCTGTCCGGGATGGCCGGCGGGCGAGGGGAACTGAGCCCGATGAAGGTGCCGCGGTGGCAGGACACCGGCACCGACCAGATGCGGCGGACCCGGGCCCGCATGGAGATGCCCGGCGGGCACAACCTGCCCACGGTCGCCGGCACCGCGGTGGACCCCGCCCGGTACAGGGCCGACCTGGTCTCCGGTTTCGAAGCCTGCTACCGGCTGCTGCTCGCGCACCGTGACGAACTGGCCGCCCCCGACGGCCCGGTTGCCGCGTTCGCCGCGGACGAGATCCGTTTCATCGTGCTGCCCACCATGGTGTACGGCCGCATCCTCGGCGAATCCTGGCACCCGGTGGTGCTGGGCGACGCCCTGGACCGGGAGTGCCTGTTCGAGGTCCTCGCCACCCGTCACCCCGAGCTGGTGGCTGACCGGGCCGTCGCCGCCAGTGAGATCCGGCAGCTCGCCCGGCGGGACATCCCGTTCTTCCGGACCCGACCCGACTCCCGGGACCTGTACGACGACCGTGGCCTCGTCGTACGCGACTTCTTCCCCCACCGCGGACTGGACCTCGTCCGGGACCGGATCGCCGGGCTGTCCGCCGCCGACCTGCGCCAACAGAGCTGGGCCGTGTCGGCGTCGCTGGCCGCGCTGCAGCTCGGCGACGGCCAGGAGGCCGTCGCACCCCGGACGCGCGCGGCGCCGGCCGAGGAGATCGACCAGGCGCTCGCCGAGCGTGCCGCCGTCCGCCTGGGCGACCGACTCCTCGAGACCGCGCTCGGCGACCCGGCCCGGCCGGTGTGGCTGACCCTCGCGCTCGTCACCGACCGGCACTGGAGCGTCGTACCCACGGCGTTCGAGAGCTACAGCGGGCTGTCCGGGATCGCGGTGTTCCTCGGCCAACTCGGCGAGCAGACCGGCCTGGCGCGGTTCCGGTCCGCGGCCGAGGCGATCGCCGCGATGCTCAGCGGACACGTCGACGCCCTGCTCGACTGGCCGGAGGCCGACCGTGACCTGCTCGGCATCGGGGGCTTCAGCGAACTGGGCGGCTACGTCCACGCGCTGACCCAGCTCGGCGCGCTGTGGCGGGCACGACCGCTGCTGGACCAGGCACGTCGGCTCGTCCCGGAACTGCTCCGGCGGTTCGACGGCGACCGCCACCTCGACGTGGTCGCGGGCACCGCCGGGGCGGCGCTCGCGCTGCGCGCCCTGCACTCGGTCGATCCGGACGAGCGGACGTCGGTGGCGCTGCGGGCGGCGGGCGACCACCTGCTCGCCACCGCCTCGGCCCACGACCCCGGGCTGGCGTGGCCGTCCGCGATCCCCGCGCGATCGCCGCTGCTCGGCTTCTCGCACGGGGTGTCCGGCATCGCCTACGCACTCGCCGAGATCGCCCGGGTGACCGGCGGGCGGCGCTACCTCGACGCGGCCGAGCGTGCCGTGCGGTACGAGCACCTCCAGTACGACGCCGCCGTGGGCAACTGGCCCGATCACCGTGACGTCACCCCGCCGGGCACGTTCATGAACGCGTGGTGTCACGGTGCGGCCGGCGTCGCGCTGGCCCGCGCGGCCATGCTCGGCACCGTGCGCATCCCCGAGGTGCGCGCCGACCTCGACGCGGCGGTCGCCTCGGTGCGGCGCAGCCTCACCTCGGGCGAGCTGCTCACCGGCACCGGCAACGACTGCCTGTGCCACGGCGACCTCGGCCTGGCGGAAGCCCTGCTCACCGCCGGCCTGGCCACCGGCGACGAGACTCTCGTCGCCACGGCGCGCAGGGCGACGCGCGCGGTCGCCGAGACGGTGCTCGCCGGCGAGGAGCTCTGCGGCGTACCGCAGGGGATGCATGTGCCGGGCCTGCTGATGGGCACCGCCGGCATCGGCTACGGGCTGCTCCGGGCCGCTCGGCCCGACCTCACGCCGAACGTCCTGCTGCTGGCTCCGCCGGTCGGCGCGGCGCCCCGCGACCGCCAACCACCTGGCCCGGCCACCGCCGCCGTCCGTGCCGTCGCCGAGGAGGAAGCGTGACCCGCGTACCGGTGATCGTGCAGATGAGCAGCACCGAGTGCGGGCCGAGCTGCCTGGCCATGGTGCTCGGCGGGCTGGGGCGCGCCACCGAGGTCCGGGAGCTGCGCGCCCACTTCGGGGTGGGACGCGACGGCACCAGCGCCCGCCGCATCCTGGAGGTGGCCCGCGAGTACGGGCTGGCCGCACGGGGACTGCGGGTGAACGAGGCCGGGCTGGCCAGCGTCCGCCTGCCCGCCATCGCACACTGGGGCGAGGACCACTTCACGGTGCTGGAGAAGGTCGGGCCGCGCCGGATCCGGATGGTGGATCCCGGACACGGCCGGCGGCGGCTGACGCACGAGGAGTTCTTCGCGGAGTTCTCCGGCACCGTGCTGGAGTTCACGCCGGAAGAGTCGATGCGGCGCCGGCGCCGCCCGATCCGCGACCACCTCGCCCTGCGGTTCCTCCGCGACCTGGTCCGGCTGGCGCCGCTGCTCATGGTGTTGGCCGTGGCGCTCTCGGCCGTGGTGCAGGTGCTCGGGCTCGCCTCCGCCTGGGCGACGAAGTACGGCGTGGACGTCCTCATCGGGCAGCGGGCGGACACCCTGTCCCTCTTCGCCCTCGGCGTGGGCGCGTACATCGTGACGCACACCCTCGCCACCCTCTCCCGGGGGCTGGCGCTGCTGGTGCTCCAACGTCGGCTCGACGGCACCCTGGGTGAGCGTTTCATGAGCCACCTGATGCGGCTGCCGTACGCGTACTTCCAGACCCGCGGCGCGGGCGACCTGATGGGCCGGCTGAGCAGCAACATGGCGGTGCGGGACATGCTGACCTCGCAACTGGCCACGCTCCTGCTCGACACCGTCTTCGTCTTCATCTACACCGCCCTGCTGGTGGCGCTGAGCCCGGCGTACGCCGCGGTGGTCGCGGTCCTGGCGGTCGCCCAGTTCGGCATCGTGCTGAGCACCATCCGGCTGGTCCACGAGCGTGCCCAGCGCGAGCTGGCCGCCGACGCGAAGGCGCAGAGCAGCGCGATCGACGCGCTGGCCGGGGCGGAGTTCCTGAAGAGTTCCGGACTGTCCAACTGGGCGTTGCGCCGGTGGGCCGACCGGTTCACCGTGTCGGTGCGGGCGGGATTCGAGCGGCGGCGGCTGGACCTCGTCAACGAGTCGGCGATGGGGATGTTCCAGGTCGCCGCGCCGCTGGTGCTCCTCCTGTTCGGCGTCGTCCAGGTGGTGGCCGGCCGGATGTCGCTCGGCACGATGCTCGGCCTGAACGTCGTCGCCGGGCTGCTGCTGGCTCCCGTCGGGCAGGTGATGGGTGCGCTGCGTTACCTCCAGACGATCGGGTCCCACCTGGAGCGCATCTACGACGTGCTGGACGAGGAACCGGAACCGGCGCGCCCGCAGGCCCACCAGCCGGTCGAGCTGCGCGGCGAGATCGAGCTGCGCGGGGTCGACTTCCGGTACGACCTCGGCACACCGCTGGTGCTCAGGAACATCGACCTGCGGGTCGCGGCCGGGTCGAAGGTGGCGGTCGTCGGGTCCACCGGCTCCGGCAAGACCACCCTGGTGCGGCTGCTCACCGGGCTGCTGCGGGCGAGCGCCGGGAGCGTCCTGGTGGACGGGCGGCCCCTCGACGACTACGACCTGGAGCCGCTACGCCAGCGCTTCGGCGTGGTCACCCAGTTCCCGTACATCTTCGGCGGTTCCATCCGCGACAACCTGACGCTCGGCCGGCTCGACGTCACCGACGACGAGCTGCGCGAGGCGTTGCGCAAGGTGCAGTTCCTGCCGGATCTGGAGCGCATGCCGATGGGCCTGAGCACCGGCGTCGGTGAGGGCGGCGGCGCGCTCTCCGGTGGCCAGCGGCAGCGGCTGGCGATCGCCCGGGCGTTGCTGGCCAGGACGAACGTGCTCCTGCTCGACGAGGCGACCAGCCACCTGGACACCCTGACCGAGGCGGCGATCGCCGCCGAACTGTCGGCGCTCGGCTGCACCCGGATCGTGATCGCACACCGGATCAGCACGGTCAGCGACGCCGACCAGATCGTCGTGCTGCATCAGGGCGAGATCGTCGAGCGCGGCACCCACGAGGAGCTGATGACATTGGGCGGCCGGTACGCCGAGCTGGCGCGGCGGCAGACGGGTCGGTTGACGGAGCGTGCGACAGCCGGGGGCTAGTCGACGGTCCGCTGCTCGACGACGGGCGGCTCCGTGCGCCCGCCCTGCGAACCGGACGGCCCTCGGTGACCAGGTGGGACGCCGCGCTGATGTTCAACTGACGGCCCGGGTCCGACACGGACATCTGGTCGCGTGGGCTCGCTCCCCGGCAGTGCTGCGCGGCAACGGCGGGACCGGCGGCGGGGGGGGGGGCGCC
>NZ_JBFAVI010000126.1:10716-20874 GCF_040679695.1 Micromonospora sp. NPDC052213 | reverse complement strand
CGAAGAGCGCGTGACCAGTGTCGCCGAGATGCTGGGCCTGGTCGTAGTACGTCATCCACGGACGCTCCACCTCTGACCCGATGTGGTCGAAGGACGGGCAGCTCGCCGCGCTGGTCAGCCCGACCGGCCAGCTCGCGGTGACCGCCCGGCTGCCCCGCTCGGCGCTGCCCGCGCTGACCGGCGACGGGACGCTGGACGCGGAGTGGTTGCCGGTGGTCGCCGCCGTCCGGGAGCCGCTCGCCAGGCTGGAGGCGCACCAGCTCGCCGAGGGCACACCCGCCGCCGCCGGGCCGGCCCTGGCGGGCTGGAGCAACAAGTTCGGCGACCCGTGGCAGAGCGGCGGCCCCGACGGGCGACGGCTGGTCGTCGCGTACGCCGACGCGACGCTGGACCTCACCGCCACGCCGCCAGGGGCGCCGGTCGCGGTGGCCGTGCTCGACCGGTTCACCGAGGTGGTCCCGGAGGCGGCGCAGGCCACGGCGGCGACCTTCGGCTTCGACGCCCCGGCCGCCCGGGCGCCGCAGGCGATCCTGCTCGCCGTGCCGCCGGACCTGTCGCGGCCACTCGACCCCGAGACCCTGGTGGAACTCCTCGCCGACGTCCGCGAGCTGGCCCGGGCCCGGGTCGCCCGGCCGGCCGACCTCACCCCCGGCCTGCGCGGGCTGCTGCCGGCCGGGCTGCTGCCCGCCGACGGACCCACGGGGGTCCCGCTCGATGCAACCCGGAGGTGAACCGGCGATGGCACTGGTCTTCGACACGGTACGACGGTTGGAGGCCGACCAGGCCGGGTCGGACCTGACCCATGGCTTCGCCGCCGAGGTCGCCGACCCGGCCTGGCTGCTCGGCCGCCAGTGGCAGCTCGGCGAGCACCGGGGCGAGGACGCGTCCTCCCCGGTGCGGGTCAGCTACCGGGCCCGGCTCACTCCCGTCGACCCGCTGGGCGGGCAGCCACACCTGGACCCGCGCACCACCCCCGCCGAGGCGATCGTCGAGTCCGAGCCGGGTGACTGGTGGACGCCCGGCCGGCGGATCGCGGCGGGCCGGTCGGTCGCGGCGGCGGCCGGGACGGCCGGGACTCCCCTGCCGGCCGACCCGACCCTGCTGCTCGCGGCGCTGCCGGTGCCGTACGACGTGCTGGACGGCACCGGCGTGGACGGCCGCGAGCTGTGGCGGCGGCGCAGCGAGCTGGGTCTGCCCGAGGCGTGGTTCGCCGGGCTGCGCCCGCCGCAGCCGGAGCCGGTGGACCTGTGGGATCCGGCGGAGCTGGCCTATGACGCCGACTTCACCGCCGACGGGGTGACCCTGGCGCTGCGCCGGCACGACGGCGGCGACCTCGACTGGTACGCGGTGGACGCCGACCGCCCGCTGCCCGACCCGCCCGTGCCGGTCGACGCGGCGACCACCGTGCCCCGGCGGGTCCGCTACCCGGGCGCGCCGCTGCCCCGATGGTGGCAGATCGAGGACGCCGCGGTGGACGTCGCCGGCTACCCGCCGGACCGCTCCCACCTGGCGACGCTGCTGCTGATCGACCTGATCGTCAACCACTCCGACGACTGGTTCGCCTTCGCGGTGCCCGGTCTGGCCGGGCACGTGGTCACCCTAGACGAGGTGGTGGTGCACGACTCGTTCGGCGAGGACTGGCCGGTGACGCCGCCCGCCGGCTGGAGCCTCTTCGCCACCGACGGGCTGGACAGCCGTTCCCTGGTGGTCTGGGCCACGGCGGCCACACCGCTGGTCGGCCCGGTGCTCGACGAGGTGGTGATCGGCACCGACGAGGACGCCAACCTGGTCTGGGCGGTGGAGCAGCGGCTGCGCGGGCGCGGGGTGCTCGGCGACGAGGAGGCCCCGGCCGAGCCCCCGGCCCACCTGGACGCCTCCGGCCGGCCCGGGTTCACGTACCGGCCGATGACGAGGGTGCCCCGCCACTGGCACCCGTACGTGGTGGAGGAGGTCGCCGGACGGCGCCGGTACGTGCAGGGGCGCGGGGTGGACCTGTCCGGGCCCACGGCGGTGCTGCTGCCCGAGGCGGAGAGTGACCTGCTGGTCGACCCGGCCGCCGGCGGGACGCACCCGACCCACCAGCTCGAGCCGGCGGCGGTGCCGGCCGACGGCGTACGGGTGGAGCGCCGGGCGGTGCTGGCCCGGGCCACCGACGGCAGGCCGGTGCTGTGGACCCAGCGGCGACGGCAGCCGCTGCTCACCCCGCCGTCCCTGGGGCTGCGCTTCGACGCGCTGGAGCCGGTGCCGCCGGAGGTGGTGGCATGACCCCGTCCTGACTCCACAGAGGAGGGTTGCGGGGCACCGCGGGTCGCCGGTTTGTGCCACCCTGGGGGTGACTGCCCGGGTCACCGGAGGTGATGGCCACGTTACGACTGCGCGAACTCGTCGCCGTGCCCGACGCCGCGCCGGTGACCCTCCACGTCGCCGCGGGCGCCTCGGCCGCGCTGGTGGCCGACCCGCCGGTCGGCACCGCCGTCGCCCGGGTGGTGGCCGGGCTGGCCGCGCCGGTCGCCGGTCAGGTCCTGGTCGGCGGTCGGGACGTCACCGGGATGCCGCCGCCGCGCCGCCGGATCGCCTACGTCCCGGCCGGCGGCGCACTGCTGCCCCACCTGACCGTGCGCCGCAACATCGCCTACGGCCTGCGACGGCGGGAGCGGGTGCGGGAGGTCGCCGACGACTGGACGGCGACGGTGGTCGACCGGCTGGAGCTGGCGCCGACCCTGGAGCTGCGACCGCACCTGCTGTCGGAGGCGCAACGGTTCCGGGTCGCGCTGGCCCGGGCGGTGGCCTGCCTGCCCGAGGTGCTGGTGATCGACCTGCCGACCGGGCCGGCCGGCGGCGGGCGGCTCACCGACCTGGTCGGCCGGCTGTCGCCGCCGGACACCGCCGGGGCGGCCGTGCTGGTGTGCACCCGCGATCCGGACGCGCTGGCCGACGTGCCGGTCGCCGCCGAGGTGGTCGCGTGACCGCACCGGGGCGGCTGCGCCGCCGTACCCTGTTGCGGGCCGCCTCGGCGGCGGGCGCGACCGCCGTCGCCGGCTGCTCCCGGGCGGAACCGGCGGTCCAGGTCGCGGTGGTGTGGAGCGGCGGGGAGCTGGCCCGGTTCCGCGAGGTGGTGGCCGGCTACGACGCCGGCGTGCAGGTGATCAGCGCCGGCAACGACATCGACGCGTTCCTGCGCGCCCGCCAGCTCGCCGGCACCAGCCCCGACGTGGCGATTCTGCCCAGGTCGGGGCTGGTCGTGGAGTACGCCCGGCGCGGCTGGCTGCGCGAGCTCACCCCGGCCGCCAGCTACGCCCTCCCGCCCGGCATGGCCGACCTGCTCACCGCCGACGGGCGGCGCTACGGCGTCTGGGTGAAGGCGGCCCACAAGTCGCTGTTCTGGTACCTCCCGTCGATGCTCCCCGAGCCGCCACGCACATGGGACCAGCTCGTCACGCTCACCCGGCGGCTCGGCGCGCGCGCCCGGGCCGGCGACGGCCCCGCCCCGCTGGCCGTCGGCGCGGCCGACGGCTGGGTGCTCACCGACTGGTTCGAGAACGTCCTCGCCGACGTGGCGCCGCCCGGCTTCTACGAGGCGCTGGCCCACGGTGAGGCCGACTGGCGGGCCCGGCCGGTGCAGGTCGCGCTGGACCGGCTCGCCGAGCTGTGGCGCGTCGACGGCGCGTTCCCCGGCGGCGGGCGCCGCGCCCTGCTCACCCAGTACGAGGAGTCGGTGATCCAGGTGGTGTACCACCGGCGGGCCACGATGCTCTTCGAGGCCGACTTCGTCGACGACGTCGCCAGCCGGTTCCGCCGCGGCCCGGAGCGGCCGGAGACGTTCCGGTTCCCCGGCGCCCGGCTGGCCGACAAGCCGCTGATCGTCGGCGGCGACGCGGCGGTGGCCTTCGCCGGCTCGGCCCGCGGCCCGGAACTGGTGCGCTGGCTCAGCGGCGGGACGGCGTTCGAGCCGTGGCTGCGCGCCGGCGGCTACCTCTCCCCCAACGTGTCCGTGCCGCTGGCGGACTACCGCGACGCCGTGCGCCGCCGCCTCGCCGCCGAGCTGCGCACGGCCGAGGTGGTGCGCTTCGACCTCTCCGACCGGCTGCCCGGCCCGTTCACCGGCTCCGACGGGGTGGGCATCTGGCGGATCATGCAGGACTTCTTCGCCGACGTCACCGACGGGGTCGCCGTCGGCGAGGCGGTCCGGCGGGCGACCGGTCAACTGGCCACGGCGGCCCGCTCCGCGGGGAGGGGCCGATGAGCCGGGTGCTGGGCGAGCCGGCGGTGCTCGACGACGTCGGCCCGCCCCGGCGCGGCCGGGCCTACCCTGCGGCGGGGGCCACCTCGACGCTGCTGCTGCCCGCCCTGCTGCTGCTCGGCGGGCTGGTGGCGTGGCCGGTGCTGCGTACGCTGCACGCCAGCGTCACCACCGACGGCCGGTGGGTCGGCGCGGAGCACTACCGCACCGCGCTGGCCGCGCCCGGCACCGGCGCGGTGGTGGGGCGCACGGTGCTCTGGGCGCTGGTCGTGCCGGCCGTGGTGACCGTCCTGGGCTACCTGCTCGCCGCCGCCTCCCGCCGCTCGCAGGAGGGCGGGCTGGTCCGGCTGATCCTGGTGGTGCCGACCGCGCTGCCGCTGGTGGTCACCGGCGTCACGTTCCGGCTCATGTACGACCCGGACCCGGAGCGCGGGCTGGCCACCCTGGTCGCCGCGAAGCTGACCGGCCGGTCGGCGGCGGACGCGCCGCACCTGCTCGGCCCCGGCCTGGTCACGGTGGCGCTGATGTCGGCGTTCGTGTGGGCCTGGGTCGGGCTGGCCGTGCTGGTGTTCCGGGCCGCCCTCGACGCGGTGCCGCCGAGCCTCGCCGACGCGGTCCGCGCGTACGGCGGCAACCGCCGCGACGTGCTCTGGGACGCCCAGTGGCGACCGCTGCTGCTGCGTACGGTCGCGGTGGTCTTCACCCTGGTGGCGCTCGGCACCACCCGCACGTTCGACCTGATCCTGGTGCTGGCGCCCGGCTCGGTGCGCGACGAGGCGTCGGTGCTGGCGCTGCGGGTCTGGCAGACGTCCAACGGCGCCACCACCGGCGAGGGCGCCGCGCTCGGCGTCGTCTGGCTGGTGGCGGTGGCCGCCGGGGTGCTGGTCGCGGCGCTGTTCGTGCGGCAGGCCTGGCCTCCGCCCCGGGACCCGGCGCCCGCCGGGCCCGACCCGGCGGCGCCGGCACCACGCCGGTCGACCCGGCTGCTGGTCGCGGGCGCGGCGGTCGCCTGGCTGGTGCCGCTCGGGGTGCTGCTCGCCACCTCGCTGCACGGAACGGTGGACGCCGCGGGTGAAGGCTGGTGGTCGAGACCGCCGAGCCTCGCCTCCTACCGGGAACTGCTCACCGGCGTCGAGCTGTGGCGCACGCTGGGCTTCACGCTGGTGCTGGCGACGGTGGTGACCGCCGCGGTGCTGGGCGTCGCGCTGCTCGCCGCGTACCCCCTCGCCTGGCTGACGGGGCCGGCCGCCCAGGGCACGGGCCTGCTGCTGATGGCCGCCAGCATCGTGCCGGTGCAGGTGATCGCGGGGCCCGTCAACGAGGTGCTCGGGGTGGCGTTGTCCTCGGGCACGGCGCGCGGCCTGGCGCTGGTGCACGTCGCGCTGGGCGTGCCGTTCGCCGTGCTGGTGCTGCGCAACGCCTTCGCCGACCTGCCCGCCGAGCAGGTGCGGGCGGCCCGGGTGGGCGGGCGGCACTGGTGGGGCACGCTGCGGCTGCTCGCCCGGCACAACCGCCCGGCCGTCGTCGCCGTCGCCGTGCTGGAGTTCGTGCAGGTGTGGAACGACCTGGTGGTGGGCCTTTTGTTCAGCGGCCCGGGCGCGGTGCCGCTGGGGCTGTTCCTCGCCGGCCAGACCCGCGGCTTCGTCGCCAACAGCGGCGCGCTCGCCGCCGGCTCGGTGATCGCTTCGATCCTGCCGGTGCTGCTGGTGGTGTTGGCCCGCCGCCAGCTCGTCGCCGGCCTGGTCGCCGGGGGCGTCCGGTGAGCGGGCAGGGGCCCGCCGGCCGCTCCCGCCGGCCGCGCCGGCTGAGCCTGCTGCTGGCGATCGGTGGCGTGGTCGGCGGGACGGTCAGCGCGGTGCTCGGCAACGTCACGGGCAACCTGCTCTCCGAGCTGTCGGTCGCCCAGCTCGGTTCCGCGAGCGCCGGGGTGATCGTGCTCGGCCTCGCCGCCGCCGTGATCGTGGAGTGGCGGCGCCAGCGTCAGCAGGACGAGCCGAAGGAAGGCCCCGGGACCCCGCCCGCCGTCGGCGGTCCCACCCTGCCCTTGCCGGCGGGTTTCACCGGGCGGGCCGGGCACCTCGACGCGATCATCGACCTGCTGACGAAGGAGCACGCGGTCGCGGTGGTCGGCCGGCGGGCCGTCGGCACCTCGTCCTGCGCGATCCAGGCCGCCGACCTGTGCCGGAAGAACTTCCCCGACGGCCAGTACTACCTGGACCTGCGGCGGGGCGGCCGGCCGCACGGCCCGCGGCAGGTGCTCACCGCGCTGGCCCGGATCCTGGGCACCCGGCCGCCGGCGTCGGGCCACGCCGACGACCTCGCCGACGCCGCCGACGAGGTGAGCGGGCAGCTCGACGGCCGACAGATCCTGGTCGTGCTGGACAACGTGGACGACCCCGGCCAGGTCCGGCCGCTGCTGCCGCCGACCGCGCGGGCCTGCCGACTGCAGCTGGTCGGCACGCCCGCGCTCGACGCCCAGGAGGGCGTGGTGGCGCACGGCCTCCCCGAGCCGGACGCCGACGACGCGGTCGAGCTCTTCGCCGCCGCGGGCGCCGCCGCGCCCGTCGCCCGGCCGCACCGCCCGGATCCGCGCACCGACCCGGCCGTACGCGCCCTCGTCGAGCTGTGCGGCCGGCAGCCCCGCACGGTGGCGGAGCTGGGCCGGCGTACGGCGCAGCACGGCTGGCGGCACGCCGACGTGCTCGACGCGCTGCGCCGCGCCGTCGACACGCCCCCGCACCAGCACGTCGCCGCGTCCCCGGCGACCCTGCTGGTGACCGGGCGGGACACCGCGTACCACGCGCTCGGCGGCGAGGCGCGGCGGTTGTGGCGGCTGATGTCGCTCAGCCCGGTGCCGCTGGACCGGCCGACGATCGCGGCGCTCGCCGGCCGCCGCCCGGACCGGGTGGCCGCGCTGCTGCACGAGCTGGCCACCGGCGGGTTCGTGACCGGCGCGCCCGGGGACCGCTACGAGGTGCGCCCGCTGCTGGGCCCGTACGCCCGGATGCACCTGCGCGACGCGGAGCCGGCGCGGCGGCGGGTGGCCGCGCAGGCCCGGCTCACCCGGCACCTGGCCCGCTGCGCCGAGCGGCACGCCGCGAGCCTCACGGTGGCCGGCTCGCCGCCGGACCGGGAGCCGACGCTGGCCCTGGACGACGACCCGTACGGCTGGTTCGACCTGCACCAGGAGCTGCTGCTGGCGGTGGTGAGGGTGCCGGCGGGTGCGGCGGAGACGCTGCCGCGGCGGGTGCGCCGCTGGTGGTTCCGGCTGGCGGTGGCGCTGTGCGGGTGGCTCGCCCACGCGGAGCGGCTCGGCGAGTGGGAGGAGGTGTGCCGCACGGTGCTGGCCACGCCCACCGCCGACGACCGGCCGGAGATCGCCGGCTGGGCGCACAACGAGCTGGGGGTGCTGCGCCGCCGCCGGGGCGACCCGCAGGGGGCCGCCACGGCGCTCAGCCTGGCGGTGGCGGAGCGGGGCCGGCGCGGCACCGCGCAGGCGCGGATGAACCTCGGCCTGGTGCTGCTGGACCTGGGGCAGCTCGACGACGCCGTGGAGCACCTGGAGCTGTCCCGGCGGCACCGATCCGGCGCGGACCGGGCCGGGCACGCGCTGACCGACCTCGGGATGGGTGCCGCCCGGCTGGCGCGGGGCGAGCTGGAGACCGCGCACCACCACCTGGTGCGGGCGGCGAACGCCTTCCGCGCGCTCGGCGACGCCCGGGGCTACGCGGCGGCGCTGACGAACCTGGTGCTCGTGCACGCCGGGCTCGGCGAGCACCTCGACGCGGCGCAGTCGTGGCGGGCGGCGCTGCGCGAGTACGAGTCCGTGGCCGACCCGACCAACCGGGCCGCCGCGCTGCTCAACGCGGGGGCGGCGCTGCTGGCCTCCGCGCCCGGCCAGGCACGGCAGGCGTACGAACTGCTGGCGGAGAGCCGGCGGCTACGCGACGGGCGGCCGACGGCGGGGCTGGGGCGGACGCTGCTGCACCTGGGCGACGCGGCGGCGGCCCTCGGCGACGCCGCCGAGGCGCGGCGGCACTGGGTGGACGCCGCCACAGTGTGCGAGGAGGCGGGGGACGCCGACGGTCAGGCCGCCGCGGACGCGCGCCTGGTGGGCAGCGACGCGCCCGCCGACGAGCCGGCCTGAGCGGGAGCCTGGTGCGGGGCCCCCGCTCAGGCGTCGGGGCGGCTCAGCCGTCCAGCCGGCGGACCATGTTCATGATGGTCTCCACCTGGGCGCCGCCCTTGATCGGGTAGTTGGTCGCGCCGAGGTAGCCCCACCAGTCCCAGCACCCGTTCGGGTTGGTGCCGGCGGTGGCCCGCGCCTGCGGGTAGAGCACGATCAGGTTGTTGGTGTCGGCGTACTGGTTGAGGTTCGCCCGGTCGACGAAGGCGGTGCCGACCGCGCCGTAGCCCTGGAGGCAGCCGTGCAGGGCGACCAGCAGCCGGCACGACTGCCCGGCGGCGCAGGACGCCGGGACGTAGGCGAACCCGTTGGCGTCCATGCTCAGGCCGTTGGCCCAACCGTTGACCGCGTGGGTGTTCTGGCTGAACCGGATGAGCGTGCCGCCGAGCGGGCCCGTGTTCGGCGCCTGCACGCTGCCGAGCAGCTTGCGCAGCAGGGCGTTCTGCGGGTCGGTGCCGCAGTCGTTCAGGAAGGGCGAGGCGGTGGCGGTGCACCCCAGCGTCCCGTACGGGGTGACCCAGGCGTGGCCGGCCGACGAGCCGCTGTCGTACTGCACGGCGGCGCCGAAGTGCTGGTAGTAGCGGACCAGGTCGTCGGTGACGGACTTCTTGACGACGCCGTCGTTGTTGCCGTGGAAGACGTACACGGGATCGCCGGAGAGGTTGCCGACCGGGTCGACCCAGCCGTAGGTGGCCCACGTCCGGGTGTAGGTCTGCAGGGCGGTCACGTTCGTCGGGTACAGGTTGTCGCCGCAGGCGTTGAGCGCCTGGACGACGTTGTTCTGCGCGCAGTAGTACGGCCCGGCGGCGAAGACCGCCGCGCCCCGGATCCGCGACGAGTAGGCGACGTGGAGCTGGGTGGCCATGTAGCCACCGGAGGAGACGCCGGCGACGTACACGCCGGAGACGTTGTAGGCGCGCAGCGACCCGGAGACGGGTGTCTTGGTGTACGGGGTGGCGGCCTGGGCGGGGGCCGCCGCGGTGAGGACGAGCAGCAGCGCGGTGACGAGGACGGTGGCGGCCCTGAGCGGTGTGGGCATGGCGCTCTCCTGTCCGGGAGCGGTGGCGGTGGTGTCGGCGTGCGCAGACGCTAGCGTGACACCGACCACATCGGACATGAGCGGCGTCGACACCTCGGGCGGCGTCGGGGTGTCGGCCGTCCACAGCTCGCACCCGTACCTCCCACCCCACCCGACACGACGGCACCGCCACCGGACCCGGTCGGCCGCCGACCCGTGCAGGCGGATCGGCACCGCCGGGGTTGTCGTACCGCCCGATGCCGTCGCCGCCGTCATTGCGGGCTCGGGGAACCGGGCCAGCGCGGTTCCCGGGGTGCTCCGGCCTCGGCCCAGCACAGTCCGCCCCTGGCCGCCACGCCCGGCAGCCCGTCGACCAACCGGCCGATGTCCACCACCGACGCCAGCGACACCGCGACGTCGGCACGCAGCTCCGCCGCGGCCGCGTCGAGGTCGTCCTCCTCCGCCGACCAGTCGATGTCCGCCGCCCGCAGCTCGGCCACCGCGTGGTCGGTGAGCACTCGCGGGTCGGTCACGGCGACCGTGAGCCGGCAGTACACGTGGAGCGTGAGCGGTTCCGGGACGTTCGCGTCGGCCATGCCGTCAGGATGACGTACGACGTCGGGCGCCGGTGCCCGCGCCCCCACCCCGCGACCCCGCCGAGTCGGCCCGCCACCCGTCACCAGACGGTCACGGGGCCCGGCGGCCACCCATCGA
>NZ_JBFAVI010000126.1:0-10706 GCF_040679695.1 Micromonospora sp. NPDC052213 | reverse complement strand
GGACAAGACCACGATCGAGTTCTGGCATGCCATGAAGGGGGCCAACGCCACCGCCGTCGCCCGACCACGTCGACCCGACCGTGTCGGCCCTCCTCCGGTCACCTGACGGACACGTGCACGGTCGGCCACCGATCGACAACCTTCCGTCGCGACGATCCGTCCGGCGCCGATACGGACAATAGCCGCTTGGCCGGCGGCAATTGTTGATGACGCAAGCACACTGTGGGGCGTGACATATCAGCCTCCGCAGGACCCCTGGCAGGGCCAGGTGCTGCCACCCCAGCCCTTCGAGCCGCCGACCGCCGCGTACGCCCGGGTCCCCCCTCGCCCGACGGCTCAGTTCGCGCAGCAGGACCGACGGTCGTGGTGGCGCGGGTTGCCCGGCAGGGCGCGGATCGCGCTCGCGGCCACCGGCCTCCTGGTGCTGTGCTGCTGCGGAGGCCTCGCGATCGGAGCGACGACCGATCCGCCTCCGGGCACGGAGCGGCCGGCGGCCGTGTCCACCCAGGAGCAGCCGAAGACATCGGGTGCGGACGCATCCACAGCAGGGGCGGCAGACATCGCCGCCCCGGCAGGGCCGACGCCGACGGAGGCGGCACCGGCGGAGCCGACGCCCACGGTGGAGGCGTCGCCCCTCGTCGAAATCCGCACCGTCACGCAGACCCAGAAGATTCCTTACCAGACCAGGACGGTCAAGGACTCCAGCATCCCGGAGGGCACCCGGAAGGTGCGGACCCGCGGTGTCGCGGGAATCAGGACCCTCACCTACGAGGTGACCGTGACCGACGGCGTCCAGACCGACCGGAAGCTGGTGCGGTCCGCTGTCACCAGGGCGCCGATCACGCAGGTCGTCGCCGTGGGCACGAAGAAGACGCAACGGTGCGACCCCAACTACACAGGCGCCTGTGTGCCCGTCGCCAGCGACGTCGACTGCGCCGGCGGTAGCGGAAACGGGCCCGCGTACGTCGAGGGACCGGTGTGGGTGGTCGGCAGCGACATCTACGACCTGGACCGGGACGGCGACGGCGTCGGCTGCGACGAATGACGGTCGCGGTGGCCCCTTCCGCTCACTGACGGGAGGGCCCACCGGCGCCCGACCACGATCTTGACCTCAACCCCGCTCGAGGTCCTACGGTCGCGGCATGACGATCAAGGCTTACCCGCAGGACGTGCTCGCCGCCCAGCCCATCGGGTACTGGAGCGGCGCCGCCAACGAGATCATCGTCGGCAGCCTCCGCGCCGCCCTCGCCGAGGAGAACCTCACCCAGCCGCACTGGTGGACGCTGAACCACGTCGCCGGCGCCCCCGAGAAGTGGACCCGTGCCGCGCTCACGGCCAAACTCTCCCGATTCGACACCCAGGGCACCGACTTCGACGCCGTCTACGCCGACCTGGCCGCCCGTGGCTGGACCACCGAGGTCGACGGCCGGCTGGCCCTCACCGAGGCGGGCGAGGCCGGTCGGCAACGCGCGGCGGCCCGCAACCGCGAGGTCCACGAGCGGATGCACGACGGCATCGACGCCACCGAGTACGTCGCGGCCCTGAACGTCCTCCGCCGGATGATCGCCAACCTGGGCGGCGACAGCGACCTCCCGTAGCGGGGCGGCGGACGCCTCCCACACCGATCAGGCGGCCGGCTCACTGTTCGGGCACTCCTCCTCCGCAAGCGCCTCGCGGAGCCGCCGCCGCTCGCGGCGGGTCAGGAAGAACTCGATCACCGCCGTGACGACGCAGATCACGCTCAGCCACGCCAGCGCCGCGAGTGCCGACCGGCGGGCGACGACCGGGATCAGCGCCACCAGCAGGATCGCCGCGACGACCCGCGGCCACACGAGGGTGCGGACGGCGCGGCTCAGCCGCCACTGGAACGCGGCGTGCGAGATCATGAACAGCGCCACCCCGCCGTACATGGCGTAGAGACCCAGACTGTCGAGAGGGTCGCCCCGCCGGTAGGCGTGGGCGTCGCCGACCAGCGACGGCACGTGCTTCAGCCCGAGCGCGAGCAGGATGATCCCGGCGATCATCGGCAGGTGCAGGAAGGTGTAGCCGTCTCGGGCGAGGACCACCCGGCGGGCCTGGTCGGCGTCCCGCAGCGCACGTTCGCCGATGAGGGCGGACAGGTCGAAGTAGATCAATTCGAGGGCGCCGGCGATCACCACGGCGAGCGCGGAGGCGGTGAGCAGACCCGGTGAGCCCGGTACGCTGCCGCCGGCGATGCCGACCGACACCAGCACCTCGCCGAGCGCCACGATCATGATCAGGTTGTGGCGCTCGGCCCAGTGCCGGGCGGAGAAGATCTGGCGTTCGGGGACCCGGAGCATCTGTCCTGCCCCGTAGTCGACGATGACCGCCAGCAGCCAGAGGACGACCTGCCCGGCCCTCGCCTGGTCGGCGCCGAGGTTCGATCGGGGAAGCAGCGCCGCGGCCAGCAGCAGGGTGACCGCGACGCCCATCGGCACGGTGAGCGCGGCGAGGTCGACGCGGCTCAGTCCGGGGGTCGCGTAGATCCGCAGCGCCAGGTAGAGCACCCGCACGGCGGCGAAGCAGGCGACGAACGCCAGCGACGTGTCCGTGCCGCCGGGAACGTCGGTGAAGGCCTCGCTGATCGTCACCGTCAGCACGAACATGATCGGCGTGACGGAGAGGATCACCAGCCGAGACATGCCGTAGCTCGCCTGGGCCCGGTTGCCGAGCCAGGCGAACAGCGACCAGGACCACCACAGGATGGTGAGGACGAGCAGGCCGTGCAGTACGCCGAGCTCGCCCGCCTCCGCCGTCATCAGGGTGGTCACCTGGATGAACGCGAAGACGAACACCACGTCGAGGAAGAGTTCCGCCGTGGCGACCCGGGACTGCTCGGTGACCGAGCGGACGCGCCGCGCTCCCGTCACTTGTCGCGCGGGCACGGCGGCGTCATGACCCGGGTGGGCCGGAAACGGCGTCGGGGCCGGCTGAGGAACCGCACACCTACTCCTCCTCGCGCGTGGCTGTGGCAGGGACGTGTCCCCGTGTGGGCACCGGACAAACTCCCTGCGGCCACCAGGGTCAGGCCCACGGCGGTCCGCACACGACGGGTCGTCTCCGGTTGACGGGCTGCCGTCCCGCCGGGCGGGAGGGCAGCCCTGCCGGGCGCGTCCGCTCGCTTCCGGTGTCGGTACAGTGCCGGCCGGCCCCCAGGGCCGCGGCGATCACTCCGACGCCCTCCTCGATGGCCGTGGCCGTGTTGGCCGCGTAGCCGAGGACCAGCCCCGGCGGGTGGGGACGCTGGCAGTGCCACGACAGCGGCTGTGGTGTTCGGCGCGTACGGGATGCTCGCCGGCGCCGTGCGCGACCGGGTGCTGGCCCGACCGGCGGTGACCCGATGGCTGCGCCGGGGCTTCGCCGGCTCGTTCGTGGCGCTCGGGCTGGTACCGGCCCGCGCCGAGTCCTGAGGGAGGACCCGACCGGCCCGCCGGCGGCTTCGAGTGCTGGAGCCGGGTGGTCAGATGTTCGAGGAGTCGGGCGGCACGTCGGCCGGGAGCAGCGGCGCTCCGGCCGCCGGCCCCGGCCCCTGGCAGGCCAGCCCGACGGTGTACGCGGTCATCGACAGCGATCCGTACGCGTACCCGTCCACCAGCACCTCCGAACCGTTGCCGGCGGCCCCGGCCAGGCCGGCCAGGTAGAGCAGCGGGATGAAGTGGTCCGGCGTGGGCACGGCCAGGCCGAAGTCGCGGTGGGCGTCGAGCGTGGGCGCCTCGGTCGGCTCGCCGAGCATGACCTCCCTCGCCGCCTCGTCGAACCGGTGCGCCCAGTCGAAGCCCTCGTCGACCATTCGCGGATCCACCCCGCCGAGGTTGTGCACCACGTTGCCGCTGGCCACGACGAGCACGCCGCGCTCGCGCAGCGGCGCCAACCTCGCGCCCAGGTCCAGGTGGTAGTCCAGATCCTTGAACGCGTTGATGCTCAACTGGACGACGGGGATGTCGGCGTCGGGAAAGGCGTGGGTGAGCACCGACCAGGTGCCGTGGTCGATGCCCCAGGAGTCGACGTCCGCGCCGACCCAGGTGGGGTGGACGACGTCGCTGATCTCCTCGGCCAGCTCCGGCAGGCCCGGCGCCGGGTAGCGGACGTCGAACAGCTCCTGCGGGAAGCCGTAGAAGTCGTGGATCGTCTTCGGTCGGGGCATCGCCGTGACGGCGGTGGCGCCGATGTACCAGTGGGCCGACACCACCAGGATCGCGCGGGGCCGCGGCACCGACCGGCCGAAGGCGCGCCACGCGGACGTGTACCGGTTCAGCTCCAGGGCGTTCATCGGGCTGCCGTGCCCGAAGAACGCCGCCGGCATCACCGTGGGGACCGTCTGGCTGCTCATGCTGCTCCCCCGACCTCGACGACGACCCGAGCGTAACCAGGCGCCGGCGGGGGCGGGCAGGCCAACGCCCACCATGACCCGGTGGCGTCACACCGGGGCGCCCCTCGCCGACGACGACCCCGGCCCCGGTGCGCCGGCCGGGTCGGCGCCGTCAGGCGGACACCTCACGCCAGGCGGGATGGTTGCCCCGCCAGGCGCCGGCGAGGATGACCGCCGATGCCCGGCCCGGGCATTCCTGCACCCGGGACCGGCCGGAGGCGCCGCCGATCTGCACCTGCACGTCCCAGCGCTGCCCGTCCGTGCGGATGTACACGTCGCGGCGACCGCGCTGGGACGTGTCGCCGTTCCACCAGTGCTCTTCGATCCTCACCTGGCGACCGTATAGCAATCGACCGTCGGGCGGCACAGGGGCACCGGGGCGACTCGGCCGACCACCGGCCAGGGCGCCCGCTCCCGGGTCGAGGACGGCGGGCGGGCGAGGAGACGGCCGCTCAGGCGGACTCCCCCGGCGCCAGGTGGCGGTAGCCGGGCACAGTCTCGGCGAACCAGCCGTTCACGCTGGCCAGCCCCCGGTCGTTGAGCTGGGCGTCGTGGATCGGGAACACCCGCTCCGCCCCGGCGGCCCGGGCGAAGTCGATCGCCTCGGTCAGCTTCAGCCAGGACGCCTGCGCGGGGACGAGCAGGGTCCGCACGGGCCGGTCCGGCGGGTGCAGGGAGTCGCCCGGGTGGTAGACGTCGTCGCCGACGAGGTAGCCCAGGTTGGCGCAGTCGGGCTGACCGCCGTGGATGGCGGCGTGCCGGCCGCCGAGCGCGGTCACGGTGAGGCCGGCGGCGGTGAACCGCTGCCCGGCGCCCACCCGGGTCACGGGCAGCGGGACCGGGCCGGGCAGCGCCGCGCCCTCCGGCGCGAAGACCGGCACGCCGAGGCCGGCCAGCCGGAGCACGTCGACGTGGTCGGTGTGCTCGTGGGTGACCAGCACGGCGTCCGCGCCGGCCAGGGCGCGCGGCTCGCTCCACGTGCCCGGGTCGATGACCAGCACGCCGCCGTCGTGCTCGAGCCGGACGCAGGCGTGGGTGAACTTGGTGATCCGCACCCGCCGACCGTACGCCGCCGGCCCGCGACCGTCAGCCCTCCCGGCCCTCCCCCACGATCCGGTCGAACTCGGCGGGGCCGATCTCGCCCTCGCGCAGCCGCCGGGCGTTGGCGGCGAACCGGCCGATCGCCCGGCCCCTCGCCGCCGTGGCCGCGTCCGGCACGCCGTCCGGGTCGAGGCCGGCGCACTCGTCGGCCACCTGCCGGGGGTCGTCGGGATCCGGGGACTCGCCGTGCAGCCGCCGCAGCGCCGCGCGCAGGTGCGCGTCGGCGGCCTCGCTCGTGCCCCAGGCCCGGGCCAGCTCGACCGTGCGCCCCAGGGTGTCCTCGCCGACCTTCTCCTCGCGCAGGGTGGCCCGCATCATCCGGAGGAACCGTACGGTGGTGGCGTCCGCGTCGTCCATGATCATGCCGGCAGAGTAGCGAGCGGGTGCGACAGACTCAGTCGTGCCCGGCGTGGGTGCCGGGCCGGGGTGGGATGCCGGCGCGCTGGCCCGGTTCCGGGTGCCGCAACCCGGACACGTCCAGTGGCGTGTGCCGAGGGAGAGTGTGGCGAGCAGGTGCCCGCAGGCCGAACACGTCTTCGACGACGGGTACCAGCGGTCCACGACGGCGAGGGTGCGGCCGTCGCGGTGCGTCTGGTAGGTCAGCAGGGTGCGGAACTCGGCCCAGCCGGTACGGCCGATCGCTTTGGCCAGGCAGCGGTTGCGGACCATGATCTCGGCGCGCTCGGCGGGGCCCGGACGGCGTACACCGCCCGGGCCCTCGCCCACCGCGCCCGCAGGAAACGCCGCGCGACCGCCTAGCGGCCGACGGAGGAGGCGGCGGCGGCCGCCACGATGGCGTCCTGTTCGGCGTCGTCCAGCACGCCGGATCCCACGAGCCCGTCGGTGACCGAGGCGACGTGCGCGACGAACGCGCCGTGGCTGCCCCAGTCGGCCTCGTCGCGGATCAGGTCGTTGACCGTGCACCCGCCGTCGGCGTACCGGTTCGGCACGGCGGTCGCGCGGCCCGCGTACACCTGACGGCGCAGGTCGGAGCGTGGGCAGGCGTCCGCCTCGGGCACGTACCGCAGCAGGTGCGAGCCGTACTGGACCGCCCGGTTGGGTGCCTTGACCCCGTTGCGGAACCACAGGTTGCCCTGGCCGTCCTGGGTCAGCCGGTAGGTCTCCGCGTCCCGGATCACCCGCACCGCCTTCGACAGCGGGTCGATCTTCAGCAGGTAGCCGTCGAGCGAGGCGTAGACGTGCTCGTCGGCGGCGCTGACGACCAGTTCGTCGGCCACCCCGGAGTAGCCGCCGGGCACGTCGACGCGGTGCGTCACCGCCCCGGTCGCCGGGTCGAGCACGAACACCTCGCCGTCGGCGAGTCCCCAGATCATGCCGTCCGGCCCGGCGACGACCGAGGTGATCGCGTCGGCGCCCGGCACCGGGATGTACTCGGCCGTCTTCTCGCCGGTCACCAGGTCGGCGGTGAACAGCTTCGCCTCGGTGGCGCGCGGGACGGTGCCCCCGCCGCCGCTGACCGTGGTGCCGGCCCAGAGCCGGTCGCCGACCACGGCCAGGCTGATCACGCCCTGGTCGGCGACGATGTCCCGGCGGGTGGTGCGGGCGCCGGTCGCGGTGTCGTACACGGTCAGCGCGCCGCCCCAGAGGCCGTAGTCGGGCGTGCTGCCGACGTAGACCCGGCTGCCGGCCGAGGCGAAGGCGATCGGGCGGTTCTGGCCCTCGGGTTGCAGGCGGAACAGCTCGCGCGGGTTGGTGCCGAGGCGGTACGGCTGGGTCGGGTCGTAGACGAGCACCCCGCCGTACGGGTAGACGCCCTGGTACATCCTCCCGTCGTGCCAGCCGAAGCCGTCGGCCTGCCCGAGCCGGCCCACGTTCGTCGCGGCGCCGCTGGCCGGATCGAGCACGGCGAGGTTGCCGTTGATGTAGAGGTTCGTCCAGATCCGGCCGTCCGGGCCGGCGGTGATGTTGTTGATGTCCAGCGCCTGCGGCGGGAACGGCAGCCGGTACCGCTCGCTGGCGCCGGTCGCCGGGTCGTACCGCAGCGCCTGCCCGGCGTAGTTGCCGACGACGGCGTAGAGCTGGCCGTCGAGGAAGCCGAAGCCGATGCCCGCCCCGTCGCTGCGCACCGGCGCGCCCGCGGCGTCGCGCACCGGCCCGGCGGTGTCGGTCGGCAGGTCGTAGCGCCAGAGGTCGGTGCCGGAGGTGAAGTAGACTGACCGGCCGTCGGGGGCGAGCGGCGAGGTGCCCCGGGAGCCCATGGTGAAGCCGTCGGCCAGGACGGCGCCGGTGTCCGGGTCGAGCACGAGCGCCTGGAGCTTGCTGCGCTTGACGAAGAGCTTTCCGCCGACCAGGTTGATGTCGTACGGGTGGTTCGGGTCGCCGCGCAGCGCCTCCGGCCAGATGTCCCGCTTCTCGCCCGTGGTCAGGTCGAGGCGGATCAGGTGGCCGCCCGTGCCGACCGCCGCCCACAGCACGTCGCGCGCGGCGTCGACCGCCACGTCGATCACGTACTGCTCGCCGGGGTGCATCCGGCCGTGGTCGCGGAACCCCTCGCCGGGAGCGTAGGAGAAGACGTGCGCCCCGGGGTAGGTGCCGCCGTAGACCCGGCCGTCGGCGCCGGGGCGCAGGCCGTAGAGGACGGTCTGCCCGGGCACGGGCGCGCCGAGGTCGACGGTGGCCCGGGTGTCCGGGTCGTACGAGTAGAGGTGGGCGTTGGGGTAGCTGCCCGCGTAGACGGTGCCGTCGCCGGTCTGGGTGATGCCCCAGGCGCCGGAGGAGTCGGGCAGGTAGGCGGTGTCGAGCAGTTCCCGGGTCACCGGGTCGGCCACGCTGAGCACCCCGGGCGAGCCCATCTGGACCCCGTAGACGACGGGCCGGCCGGCGGCGCCGGTGCCGTAGTGGCCCTCGAAGACGGTGAGGGCGGTCTGCTGGACCCCGAAGTCGGTGACCCCGCCGGGCGCGGGGGCGGCCGGCGCGGCCGCGGCGGGGGCGGCGGGCAGCAGGGCGGCGGCGAGCGCCAGGACGACGGCGGGCACAAGGGGACGACGTAACGGCGACACGACGCGACCTCCACGTTCGACGATGCCGGCACCCTATTACGGTGGCGTCCGGAACTCTAGAGGCACCGATGAATGCCTGCACCCGCCCGGCGCGGGGTCCGCGCCAAGGGCTCGACACGGCGCGATCCGCGTGGTGGGCTGTGACGGTTAGAGCCCGGACCGAAACCTGAAGACTCTGGAGGTCGTGTTGCGACGTACCGCGCTCACCGCGGCCCTGCTGCTGGCCGCCGCCACCCTGGCGGTCCCGGCGGGGCCCGCCCACGCCGAGGCGCCCCCGCCCGGCACCGTCACCGACCTCGGGCCCGCCTCCGAGGTCACCTCGGTCAACGGCTCCGAGCTGATCGACGGGACGATCTACACCGCGACCGGCGGCGTGAACCCGGTCGTGGTGGGCGGCTACGACCTGGCCGCGCAGACGGTCGACCAGCGCTACGAGCTGCCGACCGGCGGCGGCGCCTGGGCCACCACGTCGGTCGGCACCGACCTGTACGTCGGCACCTACGAGCCGGGCGACCTGTACCGGGTGGACACCACCGGCACCGGGGTCACCAAGGTCGCCGACGTCTCCCCCGACCGGTACATCTGGGCCCTGGACACCGCGCCCGACGGCGTCGTCTACGGCGGCACCTACCCCGGCGGGCGGGTCTTCTCCTACGACCCCGCCACCGGCGCCACCCGCGACTACGGCGTCGCGGTGCCCGGCGAGCAGTACGTGCGCAGCATCGCCGTCGACGCGACGACCATCTACGCCGGCGTCGGGGCGCACGCCCACCTGATCGCGATCGACCGGGCCACCGGCGCGAAGCGGGAACTCCTGCCGCCCGAGTTCGCCGACCGCACCTTCGTCGGCACCCTCGCCCTGGAGAACGGCCTCCTCGCCGCGGCCCTTTCCCCCACCGGCACCATGCTGCTGATCGACACCGCGAACCCGTCGAGGTACGAGGTGGTGCAGACGCCGGACAGCTTCATCACCGCCATCGCCGTCGACCCGTCGCGCAACGACGTCTACCTCGGCACCCGCCCCTCGGGCACGCTGCGCAGGTACGACCGGGACACCGGGCAGCTCAGCACCCTCGCCGTGCCCTACGACGGCGCCTCCTTCGGCCGGATCTTCGTCACCGGCGACCAGTTGCGCGGCGTTGTCACCAACACGGTGGTCACCTACGACCTGAACACCGGCGAGCTGACCGGCGTCGACCTCACCCAGGCCGGCATGCCGCCGGCGCCGGAACTGGCCATGGCGATCGCCACCGACGGCCCCCGGGTGTACGTCTCCGGCAAGGCCGGCGTGCAGGTGCACGACCTGGCGGCGGGCACCTCCACCCGGCGGTTCCTGCCCGGCGAGGCCAAGGCCATGACGCCCGTCGCGGGCGAGATCTGGATGTCGGTCTACACGCTGGCGTACCTGTTCCGGATGGCGCCCGACGGCGACCCGCGCCGGGTCGCCGCGATCGGCGCGGAACAGACCCGGCCGCTCGACGCCACCTGGTCCCCCGCCGACGGGCTGCTGGTCGTCGGCACCGAGCCGGACTACGGCCGGTACGGCGGCGCGGTCAGCCTCTACGATCCCCGCACCGGGGCCCTGGACGTGCACCGCGACGTCGTCGCCGACCAGTCGATCCGGTCGGTGGCGGTCAAGCACGGCACCGCCTTCCTCGGCAGCAGCGTCAACGGCGGCTTCGGCACCACCCCGCGCGCCACCGAGGCCCGGCTCGCCGGCTTCGACCTCGCCAGCCGGACGAAGACCTGGGAGATCACCCCCGTTCCCGGCGCGAAGCAGATCGTCGACCTCGTGGCCACCGGCGACCGGGTCATCGGACTCACCGAGACCGGCGTGCTCTTCGCCGTCGACCGGCGCACCCGCCAGGTCGTGTCGACCGCCGCCGTCGCCCCGGGTCAGAGCACCCTGGTGCAGGTCGGCGCGACGATCTACGGCACCAACGGCAGGGACGTGTGGCAGCTCGACCCGGCGACGATGACGGTCACCCCGTTCGTCACCGGCCTGAACGCGCAGTGGTACGGCGGCGGGGCGCTGCTCACCGCCGCCCCGGACGGCTCGGCGCTCTACGCGCTGCGCGGCCGCAACCTGGTCCGCATCCAGCTCTAGGCACCGGCACGACGGCCGGGGGGGGGGCGGTGGGGGGGGTTGGCCGCGGCGCCCGCCGCGCCGGGGGGTGGCCCGCGCGGGGGGTGGG
>NZ_JBFAVI010000125.1:0-21067 GCF_040679695.1 Micromonospora sp. NPDC052213 | reverse complement strand
CCGGCGGCCGGCCCACTCTCGGCTACGACGCGGCCCGATTCCGGCCCGCTCCGGAGCAGGCTGCCAGCTACGCCGACAGCGCCGGCGAGTACGGTCTTCCACCGCTGGCCGAGTACGTCGACGCGATGACCTCGCCGGTACGCAGCGCCGAGATGCCGGCGATGCTGATCGCGGTGGAAGCGTTCGACCCGTGCGAGATTCCGCTGGCGCCGGACGACCCTCGGGTACTCGAACTCGTCGCGTCGACCGGGAGTCGGCGCGGCGGGGTGAAGATATTCCGATCTGGTGGCGGGCTGACGGTCGAGTTCGACCAGACCGGGCAGGTAGCGCGGGCCCGAGCGACCCGGGAGGTCTCCCACGACGAGGCCATGGCCGGGCTCGCGAACATCGGCTTGCGGACGACCACTGCGGATGAGTGGGAGTGGGCGTGTGGAGCCGGCGCGACAACCCTGTTCCGCTGGGGCGATGACTGCCCCGACGACGGCTACCCGTACGACCACAGGACCGGCGCGCACCGCGAGGCGAACCTGTGGGGGTTGGCGATCGGGCAGGATCCCTACAAGCATGAGGCGACCACCGAGCGGACCATCGTGTGCGGAGGCGACGGCGGCGGCGCCACGTGTGGCGGCAGCGGCTTCTTCCTGGGCTGGCTCACGCTCGCGACTGCCTACCGCGACAAGGATTTCGGCCAGTGGCTCGCCTCCGACGACCGGCACGCCCACGAGATCCTGACCCGGCCCGTCATCAGCCTGAGCTGAGGAGCTCACCAGCGGGTCCTCAGGGACGAGCCGACCTCGCGGCTGGCTGCTGCCGAGGACCACGACCTCGCAGCCCGCAGTCCGTCACGTGCGCCTGGTCCGCCACGCGTTCAGCCGATGGCCTTGGCATCGCCTTCCAGAACGTCGACCAGCCGCTGCTTGACCTCCTGGCGGTGGGTGATCTGCTGCCGAGGGCCGTCTGGTCGGACCGGTATGCCGCAGTCGACGAAGACGTAGAGCGCCCGCAGTGTGCGCAGCGCGTTGGAAACGTACGTGGGTGTGGTCGAGGCGGACACGGCACGGAAGTCGGCGGTGATCGGGTCGAGCCACCTCGTTGACGCTGCGGCGGTGAGCTCCGGGCGGGTCAGTGCCAGGGCGACGGCGCGGGCGAGGCGGTCGTCCTCACGCTCGGCCCAGAGGTGGTCGGTGCGGGCGAGCAGCCGGGCGCCCGCCAGGTCGAGCATGGCGGCGGGATCGACGTCACGGTGGCGGCCGAAGGTGCCGAGCAGGTCGGCGCCGTGCGCCACCGCGTGCAGCCAGCCCAGCCGCGGGTGGTATCCCCGCAGGTCCGTCTCTGCCGGATACCAGCGGCTGAAGGCGTCGAGCCAGCGCGGACGGAAGTCTCCCCGACTGACGATCATGTCCAGGACCAGGGGCGCGAAGGTGCGGGCCTCGGTGCGCGGGTCGGTGAACCGATCGGCCATCTCGTCGCCGAGTTGCTCACGGCGGTCACCGGCGATGACGTCGCGTTCGATCCAGGTGCGCAGCACGACGTACGGATGGCCGTCCCGAATGTTCGGGTCCGGATCGCGTAGGCACTGCGCCAGTTCCGCGGTCAGTTCGTTCAGCTCACGCCCTGGTGGAACGCGGCAGTCGTCGTCGAAAATCTTGATCCAGTTGGTCACGGGCGGCAAGCTACCGTGCGCCAACCGAGTCTCACCAGCCGATAACGGCGCCGGCTGATCGACACGGTCGGGATTGCCACCGCCCAGGCCGCGCATGCCCAGCCTGCTGCGTCCACCCGGACGGCCCCGCCGCACGATGCTGACCCCATCGCCGAGGAACGCTGTAGGCGGATCTGGCGCCGCGATCCTCGAGAGCGTCCCTCAACCGGCCGTAGGAGTTCCTGCGGCGCCGAACCACTTGGCCAGCGTGACCTCGAGCGTCTGCTGATCCTCGCCGACCCACGCGACGTGCCCGTCCGGCCGGAGCAGTACCGCCGGTACGTCCAACTCCTCGCTGACGTCGGCGACGTGGTCGACCCGGTCGGCCCAGCCGGCCACCGAAAGCCGCCCCGTCTGGTCGAGCAGCAGCCCCCTGCCGGTGCGCAACAGCTCGAACAGGCGCCCATGCTTCAGCTGGACGTCACGCAGCCGCCGCCCGAGCAGGGCATGGCCCTCACCGAAGTCGTACCGGATGCTGATCGCCGTGATCTTCTCGATCAGGAACCGGTTGACGTCGTTGAGGTCCATCAGCTGCGTCAACAACTGCCGAACGGCCTGCGGTCCGGGCTCGTTGGTCGTCAGGTGCATCTGTGCACGGGTGTTGTTCAGCACGTCGGCGGCCACCGGATGCCGCTCGGACTCGTAGCTGTCCAGCAGGTCGTCCGGCGCCCAGCCGTTGATGGCCGCCGCCAGCTTCCAGCCCAGGTTGAACGAGTCCTGGATCCCGAGATTGAGCCCCTGCCCACCCATCGGCGGGTGGACGTGTGCGGCGTCCCCGGCCAGAAACACCCGTCCGACCCGGTAGCGCTCGGCCTGGCGGGTCGCGTCGCCGAAGCGCGACAGCCAGCGGGGGGAGTGGACGCCGAAGTCGGTGCCGGCGTACCTGCGCAGTTGTTGCTTGAACTCCTCGAGCGTCGGCGGCACCGACCGGTCTTCGACCACGCCCTCCGCCGGCACGACCGCCCGGAACACGCCCGGTTTGCCCGACGGCCCGATCCCGAACCGCTTCTCGGTCTTGCGTACCTCGGTCATCACTGCGGTGATGTCGTCCGGGGAAGCCGTCACCTCCATCTCGCCCAGCAGCGTGTCGATTTTCGACGGCTCGCCGGGGAATCCGACCCCGAGCAGTTTCCGAACCGTGCTGCGCCCACCGTCGCAGCCGACGACAAACCGCGCCCGCAACGGCGTCGCAGTTCCATTTCCCAGGTGGACGGTCACACCGTCGTCGTCCTGCTCCAGCCCGACCACTGCACAGCCGCGCCGGATCTCAACTCCGACTTCGGCCGCGTGCTCGGCGAGCAGCCGGTCGGTGAGCGTCTGCGGAATGCCGAGTACGTATCCGTGCGCGGTGTCCAGCCCGCTGGGAGCGGGCTTTTCGATGCCCGCGAAGAATCCCCGGATCTCGCCGGGACGGATCGGGTACTGCTTGCCGTTTTCGAGGAACCGCTCCAACAGCCCCCGCTGATCCATCACCTCGATACTGCGCACGTGCAGCCCGAGCGACCTCACGAACGGCGGCAGCTCGGCCTCCTTCTCCAGCACGAGCACGTTGACGCCGTGCAGACGCAATTCGCTCGCCAGCATCATGCCGGTCGGGCCGCCGCCGGCGATGATCACATCAAACATGCGTTCCCCCATAATGTGCTGATTTCTTGCGCTCGGCCGACGATTGTGCGCCACGACCGGGGTCTTGCCGCAAGCCCGGGGGTGCGGTATATGTTAATAGTGGCAAGGAGTTCTCCTCCTTGCCTTTTTCACGCCAGCGCTCAGCCGAGCCCACAGTTCGACGGCTGGCTCGGGTGGAGGATGTCGACATGACCACGACCGTGTCTCGTCCTGGCATCGGCCTACTGACTCTCGAACGCGGGCCCGGCGATCTCTCCATATGGAGCCTCCAACAGCCGGTCACGAGCTCGGCCTACCGCCTTCCGATCGCGGTCAACATCCTGCTCAACGGCGTCGACGACCTCGACCACGTCGATCTGCCAATGATCGCCCACGTGCTCGACGACGTCGATCACTACCTGATGGCAGGGCTTCGCTTCGTGCACGCCACGATGCTGACCGATCCGGCCTGGTTCGGCTTGGCCGAGGATGAGCTCGATCCCTACCGGGAGGTCCTTGCCGAGGAGCTTCCGCTGGACAACCCACAGCTCAACTTCTACACCGACAGCGAATGGGTCCTGCACTTCCAGGAGGGACGCTTTGCTGTCTGCGACCCCTACGGCTTGGCGGTGATATTTGCTCAGCACCGGCCGATACGGCTCGAAGACCTGAGCGACGCCGAGGAAATCGACTGATTCGCAGAGCACCACTGTCGTATCGTGCCGGCATGCTCGACGAGCCGATTGACCCGGACGATCGCCCCGAGTGGCTGGTCGAGCAGGGGCGGGTGGACGAGGCGATCACGATTCTCGAAGCCCGGGCCAGCGGCGGGGGCCGGCTGGATGTGGAACGCCTGACCGACCTGCTGATGGAGGACGGCCGAGTCGAGGAGGCGGAGGCGCATTGGCGGGCGGCCATCGGGGCCGGTCTGCCTCGGGCGTACGGCGGCCTCGCGACCCTGCTGGCGGATGCGGGCCGGACCGACGAGGCAATCGCCGGGTGGCGGGCGGCGCGCGGCTATGCCGCACTGCACGAGCAGCCGTGCCACCAGTTGGCGAGTAGCCGCCGACAGAGCGCGACGACTCAGGCCGCTTGCCTCGCGGGTGCGTGAGGCTGTGACGGTGCTCCCCGCCCGCCGTGCTCGTCACGAGCATCGGCGTTACCCGGCGAGCATCTCGGCCGGGACGACCCCGACGGACGCGGCAGGCCCGCTGGCAGCACGGCGGGCCCGAACCAGAGACCAGACCCGAGTCATCATGACGCTCACATTGGCGATCGCAGCGACCGCTGTCCAGACGACCAGCGGCAGCGTGTAGTACGCCAACTGCACGAATGTGACGTCCCGTCCGCCCCCCACGACCTGACCGAGCAGGTCGGGCAGCATCACCAGCAACGCCAACGGCACCAGCCGTGGCACCAGCCGCATGACCGGCTGCCAGAACGGCCTGACGGCGAACCGGCGTGCCCACTCGCCGCTGCGGCGAAGGTTGCGTACGCCCAACGCCACGCTGAGCAACGTGAAGCCGGCGAGCACGAGGTCGATGATCAGCCTTAGGGCCGCAGGCGCCTGCGGGCTGCCGCCGGCCGCCAGCTCCGCGATGGCGTCCGCCAGCTGATCGGTGCCCTCGTTGCCCAGGCCGATGCCGCTGTTGCCCAGCACCGCGATGCCATGGCCAGACGGCAACAGCAGCTGGCTGGCGGTGAAGGTGAACCACACGCCGTTGTGGCGGACCCAGCCGTTGTCGTCGCGATCCCAGCCCAGGCCGTAGGTCGAACCCGAGCCGGACGGCGTGTGCATGGCGGTGATGCTCGATGCGGAAACCACGCGCGCACCGCTGGCCGCAACGCCGCCGCTGTTCTGCATGATCAGCCACTGGGCCATGTCCGCTGCGGTGGCGATCACCCCGTCAGAGCCCGCCACGAACCGCTTCGGCTCGGTCGCCGGGACCGTCGCCCCGAACGCATACACGTAACCCTCACGCACCTGCTCCGGCAGATCGCCCGGGGTCTGATCAATGCTGACGGTGGACCGCATTCCCACCGGCTCGAACACCCGATCACGCAGGTAGTCCGCGAACGGCTCCCCGGAGACCACCTCGACCAGCCGCGCCGCGAGGTGATAGTTCGTGTTCGTGTACGCGTACCTGGTGCCGGGATCGGCCGCCAGGGTGGCCGCGCGCGCCCGCTGCTGCGCGGCCGCGAGCGAGTCCGGCTGCCGCAGGCTCTTCTCCCGCAGCGTGCGGTCGGTGATCCCGGAGGTCTGATTCAGCAACTTCCGCACCGTGACTCGTGCCCCGCGGGCGTCGTCGATCTGGAAGTCCGGTAGATACCGGCGAACGGGCGCGTCCAGCTCCACCTTCCCCGCCTCCACCAGCTGCATGACCGCCAGGGCCGTGAACGACTTGCTGACGGACGCGACCGGCATCGGTGTCGTCGCGGTCACCGCCGCGCCGGACGCGTCGTGACCATGACCGCCGACGTGCAGCACCCGATCTCCCCTGGTGATCGCCACGGCGATCCCCGGGTAGCCGGCCCTGCTAGCGAAGTCCTCCACGACCCGCTCCACCGCCCCGGCATCCACGGCGTCGTCGCCCGCATCGGCGGCCAGCGCGGGGCCGGAGCCCACAGAAACCGCCAAGCCCGTGGCCGCCGCCAGAGCGATCCCCCGCCACCAGCAGAAACTATCCGCCCGCACGGCGTACTCCGATCATCTCGATTGACGTCAGTCACGCTACGAATCCGCGCCCTGCCATCACAGGATCCGATCGACAGCAACCACCCCTGACTTTCGTCAGGGGCCGGGTCCGCGCCGGACGCCAACCGGGCCGTCGGCGCGGACGCTCCCACCGCCCTCATTCGTTGTGCAAAAACCGCGCGATCGCGAGGACCGAGTCAGCGATTCCGAACAGCATCTGCGCGGAAAGCGATACGAGTCAGTCCGCAGTGGATGATCCGACGCCGGGGATCGGTCGGGGATGAGGTGTGGTGGCCGGCTTCAGCCGCCGGGAGGCGGTCGTGGTCGTGGCCTCTCCGAAAATGGGTGGCATGAGCACGGGAAAGCGGGCAGGCTCGCGCCCGTGACGAGCAGCGACCTGTGGGACGAGGACACCGCGGAGCGGTACGACGACAGCTCGGCCGAGATGTTCGCCCCCCAGGTGCTCGACCCCGCCGTGGACTTCCTCGCCCGGCTGGCGGGCTCCGGCCCCGCGCTCGAGTTCGCGATCGGTACGGGTCGGGTGGCGATCCCGCTCGCCGCCCGAGGCATCTCGGTGACCGGGATCGAGCTGTCGCAGCCGATGGCCGACCAGCTGCGGCGCAAGGTGCCCGCGGAGGAATTGCCGGTCGTCGTCGGTGACATGGCCACGACGACCGTCCCCGGCCAGTTCTCGCTCGTGTACGTGGTGTGGAACAGCATCGGCAACCTGCGTACCCAGGACGAGCAGGTGCAGTGCTTCCGCAACGCAGCCCGGCACCTGTCGCCGGGTGGTCGCTTCGTCATCGAACTGTGGGTGCCAGGCATCCGGCGGTTCCCGCCAGGGCAGGCGGCGGTGCCGTTCGAGGTGACCGACCGGCACGTCGGCTTCGACACCTACGACATGGTCACGCAGCAGGGGACCTCTCACCACTACTGGCGGCTGGACGACGGGAGCACGCGCTACGGCTACAGCAACTTCCGCTACATCTGGCCTGCCGAGTGCGACCTCATGGCGCGGCTGGCCGGCTTGACGCTGGAGCAGCGGGTGGCGGACTGGAACGGCGCTCCCTTCACGTCCGACAGCGAGAGCCACGTGTCGGTCTGGCGCAAGCCACTCCACGGCGCTGCGGAGGGCTAGGGTGCCGATCATGAGCTCCGTGGATCGTCCGGGGAGCGCCGACACCCAACCGGATGCCATAGTGCCCAGGAGCTGCCGTACGTCGGCGACGGAGCGGAGACCAATGCCGACATGTGGGCGACCGCGGATGAGACCCGCGAGGAGATCGTCGGACTGTACCGTCGCGCGATCGCCCACGCCGACACCACCATTGCAGCCGTTGCGCTGGATGAGGTCGGCCGCGTGCCGTGGTGGGGCGATGCAGCGGTCACGTTGCACCGCGTCCTGGTCCACGTCATCGCGGAAACACAACGGCACGCCGGCCACGCTGACATCGTGCGCGAACTCATCGACGGCGCGGCCGGGCTGCTACCCAGGAACGACAACCTGCCCCCCCGCCGACGAGTCATGGTGGCTGGACTACCGCCAGCGAGTGGAGCAGGCTGCCCTCGACGCCAGCAAACGCAGCAACTAGGCCAGGATGGGTGGCGTACCGGTCCTCCGTGACCGGCGCTGTCGGCCCTGGTTCCGGTCCGACCTGCCCGACCTGCCCGACCTGCCGGCAGGCACCAGGTGGGGTGTCGGCGGCCGGGCCTCGCCTACCGGCCGGTGGCTACCCCCAGTTCCGGGCAGCGAGGGCGTAGGGGCCGAACCTGCCCCAGGCGACCAACACCGCCAACGCGAGCACCACCAGGTTGCCGATGCTGTGGGGGTATTCTCCCCGGCCGATGTGCACGATCCCGCCGCCGAGCATGACAACGGCGAGACCGGCGGCGGCGATCGGAGTGAGCACAGGCGCGATCAAGGTGAGGGCGGGAAGGACCAGCCCGACCGCGCCGAGCACCTCCAGGACGCCGATCACCTTCACCATTCCGGAAGAGAAGTCGACCACCCACGGCATCAACGGGACGAGCGAGTCTTTGGCCATGACGACCTTCATGCCGCCCGCCCCGGCGAACAGGACGGCGAGGAGGCCCTGGGCGACCCAGAGAACGATCTTCAACGTAACTCTCCACAAAACGAAGGGAACCCTGCGGTTAAGCGGTGCGCCAACCGTACCAGAAGCGCAGGGCACCCTTCACTTCGTAGGATTGGGTCATGAGATCTGGTAAGGGGCTGCGGAGGGACGCCGAACTCAACCGGGGACGCGTCGTGGCGGCAGCCCGTGCGGTGTTCGGCGAGCGTGGGCTGGAGGCACCGCTCGAGGACGTGGCCCGGCGGGCCGAGGTCAACATCGCCACCCTCTACCGGCACTTCCCGAAGCGGGAGTCACTGATCGAGGCGGTACTGACCGATCGGCTGAACGGGCTGGCCGACCTCGCCGAGCAGGCCGTTCGGGCACCCGACCCCGGGGCCGCCTTCCGCGACTTCGTCGAGCGGGTGTGTGCGATGCAGGCCGCCGACCGAGCGGTGACCGAAGGCTTCACCGCCTGTTTCCCCAACTCGCCCGGCATGGAGGAGCCCCGGTCCCGGGCGCTGGGCGCACTGGATGTCCTGATCCGGCGCGCCCAGCAGGAGGGCCAGCTGCGCTCCGACGTGACGGGCGCCGACGTCATGCTGTTCCTGATGGCCAACGCCGGCGTGCTGCGCTCCACCCGGCAGTCGGCGCCGGGGGCGTGGCGGCGCCTGGTGGCGCTACTGCTCGACGCCTGCCATCCGGAGGGCTTCGCATCCGCACTGCCCCCCGTCCCCACTTCCGAGGAACTGCACGACGCCATGGTCGCCACCCGCCCCGGCCGCTGACCAGCGAACGGTCGGTCAGAGGTCGGCCACGCCCGTGGCGTCCACCAGCTGACCGGTGATCCAGCGGGAACCGTCGGAAGCGAGGAAGGCGACCACGTCGGCGATGCCCGCCGGCTGACCGACCCGCCCCAGCGCCGCCCGGCCGGCCGCGTACGCCTCGGCCTCAGGGTTTCCGCGCAGCCAGCCGGCGTTGGCATCAGTGTCCACGAACCCCGAAGCGGCGGCGTTCACTGTGATCCCGCGCGAGCGCACGGCGCCGGTGGACCGGCGGGTCGCCGGGAGCCTGCCTCAGGCGCGGGTGATGCGGACCGCGTCGGCGACGACGTAGCCCGTGCCGCTGGTCCACCGGCTCACGCCGACCTTGTCGCCGTCGCCGGCGGCCAGCGTGAACACGCCGAGCGACACCCACCGGCCGCCGTTGAGGCGCTGGTTGACCCGTACCGACTGGTTGCCGCCGGTGGTCGCCACGATGTACGGGGTCGAGTCGTTGTAGCCGGAGGAGGCGGGGTACCAGACCGATACCTCGTACGCGCCGGTCTCGGGGAGGTTCGCCTTGTACCAGGCCACGTCGCTGGCGGAGACCGGGTCGGCGAACCGGTAGTCGGGACCGATCCGCTGGCTGGAATAGGTCGAGGTCCCCCAGTTCGCGCTCGCCGTGAACCGGCCCGTGGTGGTGTTGTCGACCGTGACGCTGAACTCCTGCGGCGGCGTGGTCCCGGCCGAGACGTCGAGGTAGTCGCGGTCGATGTAGATCCGCACCCCGCCCCAGGTCTCGTAGCTGTCCCCGGTGTACTGGTGGATCCGCTGCCGGTTGGCGTAGTGCCCGTCCGGGCAGTAGCTGCCGGCGTCGGTGTCCGCCACGCCGTTCCACCAGGCGAAGAAGAGGTGGTCGACGCGGGTGTACCGGGGGTCGTCGTAGGCGGCGCAGAGGTCTCGGACACCGGAGGAGCCGCTGGAGTACATGCCCGAGAGGTAGCCGAGCGCGTGGAGCCGTTCGGTCCAGCCGGACAGGTACGAGAGCACCGCCGCCTTGCACGACTCGCTCGACGGGTAGTGCTCGATGTCGTTGTAGATCACGCTTCCGGCGGGGATGCCCAGCGCGCTGGCCGCGTTCACCGCGCTGGCCGCCCGGGTGGCGCCCTGCGACCGGGCCGTGGCCGGGTCGTACGACATCTTCGGCGTGCGGGTGCCGCACGGGGCCTGGTAGTCCAGCTCGATGGGGATCAGGTGCCAGCCCTTGTTGGTCTGGTTGGTCACCCAGGTCGCCGTCAGGTTGGCCTGGGTGCAGGACCGGCTGGCGCCGCTGATGTAGATGCCGACCGCACGGTACGGCGAGCTGTTGCGCCACGCGTCCATGGTCGACTGGGCCGGGGCGGTGCACGTGTCGAAGCCCTTGCCGGTGTAGGTGCCCGGCTGGGGACCGGCCGCCGCCAGCGGCGCCACCGAGGTCGGCCGGGTAGCCGTGCGCGCGGGGTCGAGGGGCGCCGGCGTGGCGCCCCGACCGAGGCTGGCGGAGGCCAGGATGCGGCGGACCGTCGCCTCGGTGTCCGGCGTGTGGGCGGCCGTGACGAGGACGCCGGCGTCGCGTACCGCGACCTGGATGGTGCCGTCGCGCGACAGGGGGGCGTCCACGCTCGCCCGGCCGCTCGTCGTGACGGCGGTGTCCGCCGTGAGGCGGTCGGCGGTGACGGCGTCGATCGGTTCGATGACGAGTCCCGCCGTGCGCCCGACCAGACCGGAGGGGCACCAGGGCTCGTCGCCGGGGTGGCCCAGGTAGACGGTGGGCCGGTCGAACCGGACGCAGGCGTGGGGGTCCTCGGCCAGGTCGACGACCTGCCAGCCGGCGGGTACCGCCACCTGGTAGCCGCGGTAGCTGACGGTCCGGTTCTCGGTGGGGGCCGCCCAGGTCGGGGTCACCGCCCCCACCGAACCGACGACGGCGACCGTGAGGCTCGCCATGATCCTTCTTATCGTCATCGAAGCCTCACTGTGAGGAAGAATTTTGCCGGCAGGTGAACGGCCTTGCAAAATTTCTACCAGTCGCGGGCGGGTATAGCCAGAGACAAATCTCGATGATCGACCTTCACCGTGGCGGCGAGAGGACACGCCACAGCGCCAGCGTCGCCGCGAGCGACGCGCCACCGGCCAGCGCCATCACCGCGCCGGGAAGGAGCACGTCGCTCAGGGCGCCGCCGGCCGCGGCGGCCAGGCCCTGGGCCGCCATCAGGCCGGCGCCGAGCAGCCCGAAGGCCTGACCGCGACGGGCCTCCGGAACGGCGTCGAGGAACCGCTGGGCCAGACCGAGCTGGTAGGCGAAGCCCGCGGTGGCCACCGCGAAGAGGGCCGCCGCCGGCCACAGGCCCGGCCGGGCCACGAAGACCAGCATGGGTACGCCGAGCAGCAGCGAGAGCCAGGGTGTCCACGCCTCCCGGCGGGCGGGGGCGACGAACCGCCCGACCAGCAGGTTCCCGACGAGCATCCCGGACGCGGCGGCCATCAACAGCACGCCCGCGCTGGCGTCCGGCCCGAGACCGGCGGCGTACGGCACGGCGACGCCCTCCGCCCCGACCAGCAGCGAGCCGGGCAGCCACTGGGCCAGCAGCAGCCCGCGGATCCGCCGGTCGGCGAGCAGCGCCCGGTTGACCCGCCAGGTCTCCCGGACCGCCCCGGAACCGTCCCGTCCCGCCCGGGGCGGTCGCGCCGCGAGCCCGGCGCGGACGAGCAGGGCCGAGACGGCACATGTCGCGGCGGCCACCCACAGCGCGCCGTACGGGCCGATCCAGCCGAGCAGGAGCCCGCCGAGGGCGAACCCGGCCACCTGGGTGCCGCCCGCCGCGACGGTGAGCAGGGACCGCCCGAGCACGTACGTGTCGCCCGGCAGCACCTCCGGCAGCAGCGCCGAGCGCGCGGCGCTGCCGACCGGGGCCAGCAGGCCGACGGCCGCGGCCAGGACCAGCATGCCTGCCGGGGAGAGCGCGCCGAGGGCGAGGACCACCACCAGGGCGAGCCGGAGCAGGTCGTACCCGACGATCGCCGCGCGCGGCGGCCACCGGTCGGCGAGCGCGAGCATGAACAGCCCACCCAGCGCGTGGGGCAGGAACCCGGTCACGTACGCCAGGGCGGCGAGCAGCCCCGAGCCGGTGCGCTCGTAGACGAGCACGGACAGGGCGAGCATCTTCACCGTCTCGCCGACCATGAACACGCCGAAGCTGCCGAGGAGCACCCGGAACTCGGCGACGGCGAAGGCGTCGCGGTAGGCGGCGGGTCGCCCGGCGCCGGTTCTGGCGGAGGTGGTGGTCACCCGGGCATCGTGCGGGCCATTCCGGTGGCCGGCCTATCCTTTCGCTGTCGGACGAAAGGTGCGGTGTGCGGATCGAGGTGACCCTGGCCGACGTGGCGGCGAGCCGCTACGCCATCTCCCCGTTGGGCGAGGCGGTGGCGGCGCTGCGGCTCTGCGCCGGGCAGAACCCCGCCTCCGTGCTGGCGCCGTGGGTGGCCCGGGCGCGACCGGGGTACCAGCGGCTGCGGCGGGAGTTGCCGGCGGTGGGCGCGCTGCTGGCGTTGCTGCGCCGCGGCGGCTACAACGCGGACTTCATCCAGCCGCCACCGGACGGCACCGGGCGGGACTTCGCCGACGAACTGGCCGTGGTGCGGGCGACCCCGCTCGCGCAGGCCCGCGGCGAACTGGCCCGCAACCTCGCCGGTCCACGCGGCACCCCACCGGCGTACGCTCGCCGGATCTACGACTCGCCCCACGTGGTGGACCTGCTCGCCGACGCGATCGAGGCTGCCTGGGCGACCCTGGTCGAGCCGGACTGGCCCCGCCTGCGTGCGGTCCTCGAACGGGACCTGCTGCACCGGGCCGGCCGGCTCCTCGCGTACGGCTGGGGGGCTGCCGTCGCCGACCTGGACCCGCGGCTGCGGTGGGCGCCCGGCGGGGCCGTCGGGGCGATCGAGGTCGCCGACGGCGACCCGGGCGTCCGCCGACTCGACGGCCGGGGCCTGCTCTTCGTCCCCACGGTCTTCGGCACCATGATCACCTACGTCGACCCGCCGTGGCCGTTCGCCGTCGTCTACCGAGCCTCCGGGGTGGCGGAACTGCTGGGGCCGCCCGACCCGGCCCGGCCGGCGGACGCGCTGGACCGGCTGGTCGGACAGGGGCGGGCGGCGGTGCTGCGGGCGCTGGCCGTGCCCGCCACCACCAGCCAGCTCGCCGCCCAGCTCGGGGCCAGCCTGGGCGGGGTGGGCGGCCATCTGGCGGTGCTGCGCGACGCCCGGCTGGTTGCCCGTGCCCGCACCGGCCGCACGGTGCTCTACCGGCGCACCCCGCTGGGTGAGGCGCTCGCGGGGCGGGGGTGAACACGGCCGGTCAGGCCCGCACCACGGTCACTCCGGCCTCGGTCAGGAGCGCCGCCTGCTCGTCGTCCGCGCCGGTGTCGGTGACCAGCGTGTCGATCTCGCCGACGGTGCAGATGCGCGCGAACGCGCGACGGCCCAGCTTCGAGCCGTCCGCCACCACGATCGCGCGGGCCGCGGTGGCCAGCATGGTGTGGTTGACGGCCGCCTCGCCGTCGTGGTGCGCGCTCGCCCCGTGCCGGTGGTCGATCGCGTCCACCCCGATCACCGCGACGTCCAACGCCACCCCGTCGAGCATCGTCGCGGCGATGGGACCGACCAGCTCGTACGAGTGGGGCCGGGCCGTCCCTCCCGTGAGGACCACCCGGATGTGCGGGCGGACGATGAGCTCGTTGGCGATGTTGAGCGCGTTGGTGACCACCGTCAGCGCCGGTGTGCGGCCGTCGGCGGCCAGGTCGGCGCGCAGCGCCAGGGCGCGGGCGACCTCGGTCGCGGTGGTGCCGCCGTTGATGCCGACGGTGGAGTGCGGGGCGATCATGGCGGCGGCGGCCTCGCCGATGCGCTGCTTCTCCGGTGCGTGCCGGCCCGCCTTGTAGCGCAGCGGCAGGTCGTAGGTGACGTTGCTCGCGGCGGCGCCGCCCCTGGTCCGCGTGACCAGCCGCTGGGCGGCGAGCTCGTCGAAGTCGCGGCGCACCGTCGCGCCGCTGACCCGCAGCGCTGCGGCGGTCGTCTCGATGTCCAGCTGGCCCTGCTCGGCCAGCATCTCGAGCAGCCTGTTCCACCGTTCGTAGCGGTTCATCGTCGCGCACTCCGGTCCCTGGACGCATCCGGCGGGTAACCCTATCGGCTCGCCCGCCGTGCCCGGCCCACCTTGACCGGTGCCGCCCGTCGCCGTAGCGTCCTGCAACAAGTTGCAAAATTACGGCACGTTTATTGCATGAGGTGGCAGTCGATGGCGTACATCACCGAGGAGATCACGTCGCAGCCGGAGTCGTGGTCGCGAGCCGAGAGCCTGGCCCGGTCGTCGGCCGTGACGGCGGCGCTGCCCGCACCCGGTGAGCGGGTCGCCGTCGTCGGGTGCGGCACGTCGCTGTTCATGGCGCAGTGCTTCGCCGCGCTGCGGGAGGCCGCCGGCGGCGAGACCGACGCCTTCGCGGCTTCGCAGTTCCCGCATCACCGCCGCTACGACCGGGTCGTCGCCCTGACCCGGTCCGGGACCACCAGCGAGGTGCTCCGCCTGCTCGCGGACCTCCCCGCCGGTCAGCGCTCCACCGTCGTCACCGCCGTCCCCGACGAGGCGGCCACGCGGCTGGCCGACCGGTCCGTGGTGCTGGACTTCGCCGACGAGCGGTCGGTCGTGCAGACCCGGTTCGCCACGACGGCGCTCGCGCTGTGGCGCTGCGCCGTCGGCGCCGGACTGGGCACCGCGGTCGACGACGCCCGCGCGGTCCTGGCCGCCCCCGTCGACCCGGCGCTGCTCGACCGCCGGCAGTTCACCTTCCTCGGCACCGGCTGGTCGGTCGGGCTGGCGCACGAGGCGGCCCTGAAGCTGCGCGAGGCCGCGCAGGCGTGGGCGGAGTCGTACCCCGCGATGGAGTACCGGCACGGCCCCATCAGCGTCGCCGACGCGCAGTCGGCGGTGTGGATCCTCGGGCCGGCGCCGGACGGCCTGCGGGAGGACGTGGCTGCCACCGGCGCCATGGTGGTCCAGTCCCCGGCGGACCCGATGGCGCAGCTGGTCGCCGCGCAGCGGCTCGCCGTCGCGGTCGCCGACCGCAAGGGCCTCGACCCGGACCGGCCGCGCCACCTCACCCGGTCCGTCGTGCTGCCGGCGACCGCGAGCCGACCGTGATCCTCGCGGTGTGTCCCAACCCGGCGATCGACGTCACCTACACGGTGCCCGATCTCGTTCCCGGCACCTCGCACCGGGTCACCACGACGAGGTGCCGGGCCGGGGGCAAGGGGGTGAACGTGGCGCGCGTGCTGTCCCTGCTCGGCGCCCGGACCCGACTGCTGGGCCTGGCCGGGGGCACGACCGGCGAGACCATCCGGGAGGAGCTGCGCGACGCCGGCATCCCGGCCGACCTCACCACCGTCGGCGGCGAGTCCCGGCGCACGGTCACCGTGGTGTCCCCGAAAGCGGCGACCGTCCTGAACGAACCGGGGCCCGTCGTCACGGCGGCCGAGTGGGGCGCCTTCACCGAACGCTTCGACGACGCCGTCGCGTCCGCGGCGGTGGTGGTGCTCTCGGGCAGCTGCCCGCCCGGCGTGCCGGTCACCGCGTACCGCGACCTCACCGTCGCGGCCCACTCGGCGGGGGCGGTCGTGCTGGTCGACGCGGCGGGGGCCACGCTGCACCACGCGCTCACCGCACGCCCCGACGTGGTCAAGCCCAACGCGGACGAGATCGCCGACATCGTCGGGGCCGCGCCCCGCACCCGGGCGGAGGCGGTCTCCGCCGCGTACCGGCTGGGCGACCTGGGAGCCGGGGCCTCGGTGGTCTCCCGCGGCGCCCAGGGCTTCGTCGCCGTCGCCGGCGGGACGGCGTACGAGGTGCGCGCGCCGGAGACCGTGCTCGGCAACCCCACCGGCGCGGGCGACGCCCTGGCCGCCGTCCTCGCCCAGGGGCTCGCCACCGGGCAGCCGTGGCCGCGGACCCTCGCCCGGGCCGCCGCGATCTCGGCCGCGGCCGTCGTCTCGCCGTACGCCGGGGACTTCGACGCCCCCACGGCGGACCGGCTGCTCACCCACGTCACCGTCGAGGAGGTCACCGATGCCGCTCGCCGCCACCGCTGAACTGGTCGCCGCCGCCCGCGCCGCCGGCACCGCCGTGCTGGCCTTCAACGTCATCACGCTCGAACACGCCCAGGCGATCGCCGCCGGCGCCGCCGCCGCCGACCGCCCGGCGATCCTCCAGATCAGCCAGAACGCGGTGCGCTACCACGCCGGCGTGCTGCCGATCGCCGCCGCGGCGGCCGAGGTCGCGCGCCTCTGCCCGGTTCCGCTCGGCCTGCACCTCGACCACGTGGAGGACGTCACGCTGCTGCGCCAGGCGGCGGACGCCGGATTCAGCTCGGTGATGTTCGACGCCGGCGCGCTGCCGTACGACCACAACGTCGCGGCCACCCGCGCCGCGGCGGACTGGGCCCGCGAGCAGGGCCTGTGGCTGGAGGCGGAGCTGGGTCACGTCGGCGGCAAGCCGGGAGCGCCGGCCAGCGCCCACCTCGCGGGAGTCCGCACCGACCCGGAGGAAGCGGCCCGCTACGTGGCGGAGACGGGCGTCGACGCCCTCGCCGTCGCCGTCGGCAGCTCGCACACGATGACCACCCGGACGGCGACGCTGGACCAGGAGCTGATCGTGGCACTGCGCGAGGCCGTGCCGGTGCCGCTGGTCCTGCACGGGTCGTCCGGCGTGCCCTTCGGGGAGCTGCGGGCCGGGGTCGGCAACGGCATCGTCAAGGTCAACGTCGGGACCGCCCTCAACGTGGCGTTCACCGGCGCGGTCCGGGCCGCGCTCGCGACGGACAGCTCGGTCGACCCCCGGCGCTACCTGAGCGCCGGCCGGGAGGCCATGACCGCCGCCGTCGCGGAGCTGCTCGCCGTGCTTCCGGAGCCGTCCGGGGCGCCCGCCCTCGGCTGAACCACCGGGCCGGCCGCCACGGCGGCCGGCCCCACCGCCGACGGGATCCGGCGCTCCACCGCCCGCCCTGCCCACCTCCGACGCCCCGGCGCCCCGGCGCTCCATCCGGCGGCGCCCTTCCCGGCAGCGGGCGACGGGCCGACGACACGCCGCCGCGGCCGTCGCCGGATCTTCCGGCATAGCGATGCCTCGATCAATTGTGCTATATATGTTTAAAGCCTTGGCCCCTCGTCGTGCCGTCGTCGCCCTTGTCGGCGGGCGCGGCCGGGCCCCAGTGGAGCCACCGCTCCGCGCGCACGCGCCGCGTTGCCAACGCCGAGACGACCAGCCGGGAGTGAGCCCATGCGCCAGCGTCACATCCTCTTCGCCAACGTCCAGGGTCACGGTCACGTCTACCCGTCGCTCGGCCTCGTCAGCGAGCTGGCCCGGCGGGGGCACCGCATCACGTACGTGACGACCCCGCTGTTCGCCGACGAGGTCAAGGCCGCCGGCGCCGAGGTCGCGCTGTACAAGTCCGAGTTCGACACCTTCCACGTGCCCGAGGTCGTCAAGCAGGAGGACGCCGAGACGCAACTGCACCTGGTGTACGTCCGGGAGAACGTGGCCATCCTGCGGGCCGCCGAGGAGGCGCTGGGGGACAACCCGCCCGACCTCGTCGTCTACGACGTGTTCCCGTTCATCGCCGGGCGGCTCCTGGCCACCCGGTGGAACCGGCCGGCCGTACGCCTCACCGGCGGCTTCGCCGCGAACGAGCACTACTCGCTGTTCAAGGAGCTGTGGAAGAGCAACGGCCAACGCCACCCGGCCGACGTGGAGGCCGTGCATTCGGTGCTGGTCGACCTGCTCGGGCAGTACGGCGTCGACACCCCGGTCAAGGAGTACTGGGACGAGATCGAGGGCCTCACCATCGTCTTCCTGCCGAAGTTGTTCCAGCCCTTCGCCGAGACCTTCGACGAGCGGTTCGCGTTCGTCGGGCCCACCCTCACCGGCCGGGACGGCCAGCCCGGCTGGCAGCCGCCGCGGCCGGACGCGCCGGTGCTGCTCGTCTCGCTCGGCAACCAGTTCAACGAGCACCCGGAGTTCTTCCGCGCCTGCGCGCAGGCCTTCGCCGACACCCCCTGGCACGTGGTCATGGCGATCGGCGGCTTCCTCGACCCGGCGGTGCTGGGCCCCCTGCCGCCCAACGTCGAGGCGCACCAGTGGATCCCGTTCCACTCCGTGCTCGCGCACGCGACGGCGTGCCTGACGCACGGCACCACCGGAGCCGTGCTGGAGGCCTTTGCCGCGGGCGTCCCCCTGGTGCTCGTGCCGCACTTCGCGACCGAGGCCGCCCCGTCCGCGGAGCGCGTCATCGAGTTGGGCCTGGGCTCCGTGCTGCGTCCGGACCAGCTCGAGCCGGCCAGCATCCGCGAGGCCGTGGAACGGCTCGCGGCCGACTCCGCCGTCCGGGAGCGCGTCCGCGAGATGCAGCGCGACATCCTCTCGGCCGGTGGGCCGGCCCGGGCGGCGGACGAGGTCGAGGCGTACCTGGAGCGGGTCGCGCCCTGACCGTCCACTTGACATATCGATTCCGAATTCGGTCTGTGCCGCCGTGGTCCTTGTTTCTACTTCAAAACTAGGTAGTATTTCGCCATGGGTCTTCGTGACGTCAGCGTGCTGCTGCTGTACCCGCCGAACCAGACCGCCCCCGGCACGGTGTGCAAGCCGAACGGATCGCTCGCGTACCCGAACCTGGGCGGAGCCCTGCGGGAGCACGGCGTGCACGTCCGCGTCTTCGACGCCTGCGTCGGCGAGGGCGCCGACCCGCTCGACGAGATCTTCGCCAACCCCACGCCGCTGCCCAGCGGTTTCCTCCGCACCGGCGTCAGCGACGAGCGGATCCTCGAGGTGGTGAAGGACCACGACATCGTCGGCATCACCTCGATCTTCACCGACCAGGAGACGATGGTTTTGCACTGCGCGCGGCTCATCCGGGCGGCCTACCCGGAGAAGCTCCTCGTCACCGGCGGGGTCAACGCGCGGTCGCGGCTGCCGCAGTTCCTCGGGGCGGGCTTCGACGTGGTCTGCCTGTCCGAGGCCGAGCACACGATCATCGACATCGTCGAGGCCGTACGACGGTCGGCGCACCCGAGCTTCGCCGACATCCACGGCGTCGCCTTCCTCGACGACGGCCGGATCCGGATGAACCCCGCGCGGGCGCAGGACGTCGTGTGGGACCTGGACACCCTGCCCATGCCGGCCTGGGACCTGCTGCCCAACGAGCGGTACTGGACGATCGCCCGGCCGCACTCCGGCCTCTTCGAGCCCGGCGCCGAGCTGCGCTACGCGACCATGATGACCTCGCTCGGCTGCCCGTTCCACTGCGCGTACTGCCACATCGCCGGCGAGCAGGAGGGCAGCCCCAGCGGCCCGATCGGCAAGTTCCGCGTCAAGTCGGACGACCGGGTGCTGGCGGAGATCGAGACGCTGAAGAACCTGGGCGTCGACAACGTGTTCATCGAGGACGACTCGCTCCTGGGCGACAAGCGGCGCGGCCTCCGGCTGCTCAAGAAGATCCAGGGCGCGGGCGTGACGATCTGCGACCTCAACGGCATCAACCTCATCCACCTGCTCAAGCGCTGGAAGCCCGACCACGAGGTCCTGGAGGCGATGGCCGACGCGGGCTTCACGCAGATCAACATGCCGTTCGAGTCGGGCAACCTGCGGATCATCCGCAAGTACGCGAGCAACAAGCTCAACATCGAGAAGGCCGACCTGCCCGGGCTGATCGTCGCCATGAAGGAGTACGGCTTCCAGATCTACGGCAACTACATGATGGGATACCCGGACGAGACGCTGGAGGAGATCGAGACGACCATCCAGCTCGCCAAGGAACACGTCTCCTACGGGCTGGACGCCGCGAACTTCTTCCTCGTCGTACCGCTGCCCGGCGCGCCGTTGTTCGACATGGCGATCGCGGGCGGCCACATCAGCCCCGACTTCGACCCGGACACGATGAACATCTACCGGGCCAACATGACGGGCACCCTGGTGCCGGCGGAGGTCCTGGAGGAGTTGCGCCACCGCGCCTGGGACGAGGTCAACTCTCCGACCTGGAAGAACGCCAAGAAGGCGTGGGCGGCGACGGTCAGCTGACCGCTCGCACCGTCCACTTCTCCTGAGCGCCGGCGGCGAAGTGGCTCAGCGCGATCCGGTTCGGCAGCCCCGGTCTTGGTGATCAGACTGGAGACGTGCCGCTCGACCGTACGGGGCGACAGGCGCTGGGCCGAGCTGACCACCGGCGGCTTCGCGCCGGAGACCTTCCCCCGGTGACCACTTCTACCTGGTACCGGAGCAGGAACGCCTGCTCGCCGCGGTGACCGCGCGGCTGCGCTGACGGTCCGCCCCGCCGGATCCCGGCCCGATCCACGACGCCCTCACCTCCGCCGGCGTACTCAGCGCAATCTCAGAGTCACGCTGCGGTCGTCACGCCCTCTAGCGTTGAGGGGACACCTTCCGGTGTGGAGTCTGGAGGATCCATGGCAACCGCTGCGAGCAACGCGTCACCCGGCCTGATGGCGTCACTCAACGGCAGGTTCCACCGCACGGCGCTCGCCCTGTACATGGCGGTCGTCGTCGCGCACTGGGCGGAGCACCTGGTGCAGGCGTACCAGATCTGGGTGCTCGGCTGGCCGCGGCCGGAGGCGCGCGGCGTGCTGGGGATGCCGTTCCCCTGGCTGGTCAGTTCCGAGTGGATGCACTACGGCTACGCCATCCTGATGCTGATCGGCCTGTTCATGCTGCGGTCCGGGTTCACCGGCCGCTCCCGGGCCTGGTGGATGGTGGCACTGGCCCTGCAGTTCTGGCACCACATCGAGCACGCGCTGCTGCTCGTGCAGGCCCACAGCACCTTCCGGCTGCCGGGCGCGGCCGAGCCGACCAGCCTGCTCCAGCTGATCGTGCCCCGGGTGGAGCTGCATCTGTTCTACAACTCGGTGGTCTTCCTCCCGATGCTGATCGCCATGTACCTGCACCTGCGCCCGAACGCCGCGGAACGGGCCGCCGCGACGTGCTCCTGCGTGCACCGGGCCGGTGCGCCGACGTGGCGCCAGCCCGTGGCCGCCACCGACTGACCCCGCCGTCATGTCGAGCACGAGACGGATCTACGCCGGCGCCGCCCTCACCGTTGCGGCGCTGGTGGCCGTCCTCGCCCTCGCCGGCAGGATCGAC
>NZ_JBFAVI010000124.1:0-21155 GCF_040679695.1 Micromonospora sp. NPDC052213 | reverse complement strand
GTTCCTCCTCGCCGGGTGCCACGCGGCGCCCCGGCCCGGCGTTGTCCCCCTCGTCCGGGCTCGCCCGGTGCCCCCGCACGCGGCCGGCCGGGGCCTCCGCGCGACCGGTGGGCGGCGCCGCGGGGCTGCCGTCCACGCGACCGGTGGGCGGCGTCGCGGGGCCGCCGTCGGCACGGCGGGTGGGCGCGGAGGCGGGAGCGCCCTGCGCGGGCGCCGACCCGACGCCGGACGGCGCGGGGGGCGTGGCGGGCACCGGCGGGGCATTGCCGGAACGGGGTACCACCGGCTCGTCCGGCTCGGCGGCGCGGCGTCGACCGGCCGGGCCGGGCCGGCGGCGGTCGGTCGCGTCCACGCCCGGCGCGGCGCCGGGGGCGGCGACCATCGGCGCGTGCCCGGTCGCCTCGGTCGACGCGGGGTCGCCGGCGTCCACCGGGCCGCCCCGCCGCCCACCGGCACGGGGGTAACGCTCGTGGGCCGGGGCGCCGCGCAGCTCGCCGGTCGGCGGGCCGAGGGGCGGCTGGGCGGCACCGGGTGGCGGGACGGCGACCCGGGCGGTGCCGACGGGACCTCCCGGGCGGCCGGAGGCACCCGGCGCCGGCGCGGGGGCCCGACCGGAACGCCTGCCCGGCGGTGGCGGATCCACCGGCGCCGCGGCAGGCGGAACGCCCGGAGCGCCCACCGGCGCACCCGCGGGCGGCCCGGATCGCGGGGGCTCGGCCGGCCCCGGGTGCGGACGAACCGGCGGACCGGCGGGCGGGTGCGCCGACGGACCGGCGGGCACGGCCGGCGGGCCGAGGGGCGCACCGGCCGGCAGGCCGACGGGCGGACGCGGGCCGGGGGGCACGTCGACCGACGGGCCGACGGGCGGACGCGGGCCGCCCGGCGCACCGCCCTGACGGCCCGTGGCCGGGCCGTCCTGCGGGCCGGTCGGGGGGCCCGAGTCGGGCCGTGGGCGCCGGTCGGGCCCGTCCGGCCCGGGCTGCGGCCGCCCGCCCGCCGGGGCCCGGCGCGAGGACTCCGGTGCGGGGGCGGGACCGGAGGCGGGGGCCGCCGGGCCGGTCGGCCGGGGCTCCGCCGTGCCGGGCCAGGGACCGTCCGCAGGCCGGGGGCGCGGGGACTCCGCCCCGGCGCGGCGCACCGGAGGCGCGGCGGCCGGGCCGGGGCCACGGTGCGGCGGCCCGGAAGGGTCGGGAGGCGTCGGGGCGCCCGGGGGCGGGGTCGGCTCCGCCCCGCCCGGCCCCAGCTCGGTGCGCTGCTGCTTGGCCGAGCGCAGGTCGTCGATCCAGCCGAACTCCTCGCCGCTGATGGGCTCCTCGGGCTCGGCCTCGGCCTTGCCCCGCCCCCAGCGGCGACCCTTGGCGCGGGAGTCGCGCCGCTCGTCCGGGCCGTCCTCCGGTCGCTCCGAACCACGCGATCTCACTGCTGACCCTCTCCGGCGGCGTCACTGCCGCCCTCTCGCGCCGCGCCGGCGCCGCCCGTGTCCGCCGATCGGCCGCCGTTGCCCGCCGATCCGCTCGCCACCCCCACCGGTGCCTCCGGGGGCGTGGCCGGGGCCGGCAGCCCCCGCACGATGCGGCGCAGCAGCGGCAGCCGGGTGGCCACGGCCCGCTCCGCGCCGTGCTGGCTCGGCCGGTAGTAGTCGGCACCGACAAGGTCGTCGGGGACGTACTGCTGGGTGACCACGCCGCGCTGGTCGTCGTGCGGGTAGCGGTAGCCGGTGCCGTGGCCCAGCCCCTTGGCGCCGGCGTAGTGCGCGTCGCGCAGCCCGCGGGGCACCGGCCCGCCTCGGCCGGCCCGCACGTCGGCGATCGCCGCGCCGATCGCGGCGGTGGCCGAGTTCGACTTCGGGGCGGTCGCCAGGTGGATCACCGCCTGGGCGAGGTTGAGCTGCGCCTCGGGCAGCCCGACGTACTCCACCGCGTGGGCGGCGGCGGTGGCGACGCTCAGCGCGGTCGGGTCGGCCATGCCGACGTCCTCGCTGGCGAAGATGACCAGGCGGCGGGCGATGAACCGGGCGTCCTCGCCGGCGACCAGCATCCGGGCCAGCCAGTGCAGCGCCGCGTCCACGTCCGAGCCGCGCATGCTCTTGATGAAGGCGCTGGTCACGTCGTAGTGGGCGTCGCCGGCGCGGTCGTAGCGCACCGCCGCCACGTCGACCGCCTGCTCGGCGGTGGCCAGGTCGATCCGCCCGGCGCCGAGCGCCGTCGCGGAGGCCGCCGCCGCCTCCAGCGCCGTGAGCGCCTTGCGCACGTCACCGGCCGCGAGGCGGACGAGGTGGTCCTCGGCCTCGGTCTCCAGGGTCAGCGCGCCGCCGAGCCCGCGCTCGTCGGCGACCGCGCGGCGCAGCAGGCCGCGCACCGCCGCGTCGTCCAACGGCTGGAGGGTGAGCAGCACGCACCGCGACAGCAGGGGTGAGATCACGGAGAAGTACGGGTTCTCGGTGGTCGCCGCCAGCAGGGTGACGGTGCGGTCCTCGACGGCGGCGAGCAACGAATCCTGCTGGGTCTTGCTGAACCGGTGCACCTCGTCGATGAAGAGCACGGTCTGCGGGCCGCCGGAGCGACGCTGCCGGCGGGCGGTCTCGATCACCGCGCGCACGTCCTTCACCCCGGCGGTGAGCGCCGACATGGCGACGAAGCGGCGGTCGGTGGCCCGGGCCACCAGGTGCGCGATGGTCGTCTTGCCGCTGCCCGGCGGCCCCCACAGGATGACCGACATCGGCGCGCTGGCGGAGACCAGCTGGCGCAGCGGGGCGCCCGGCGCGAGCAGGTGGTCCTGCCCGACGAGCTCGTCGATGCTGCGCGGGCGCATCCGGACCGGCAGGGGCGAATCCTCCCCCACCGCCGTGAAGCCGTCCACACCGACGGAACCCGCGGGCGCGGGGGGCGCTCCGGCGGGCTCACCGAGGGAGAAGAGGGCGTCGGACTCCATCACGAGAACAGTACCGGTCCCGACCGACGACGCCGGAAGCGCGCCGTCGGGCGGGACCCCTGGTGATCGTTTACGGTCAGCCCCGGCCCGGACGCCGGCCCCGGTACCACCGGCCGCCGCCCCCGCCGCGCGGGGCGCTGCCGACCCCGGCGAGGTAGAGGGAGAGCAGCAGGAGGCCCAGCATCAGCAGGGTGGACGGGTTCAGCAGGTCCGGCGCACCGAGGTTGGTGTCGAAGAGGTCGAGCAGCAGGGCGAAGCCGAAAACGATCGCCGCGAGAATGGCGAGCATGTCGTTCCTCCGGTGGGGGTTCCCAGTGGGTCGGCGCGGGATGTACCCAATCGGTCCGCTCGCCAATCTCCACGGTGGACCACCCCGGTTCTGGATGCCGTCCGGGGCCCGCCGACGGGAGCGGGTCCGCCGACGGGAGCACGGCGGGCGTTCTAGGCTGGCGACATGATCATCGCCGACCAGGTCCTGGAGGGGCGGGACGCCATCCTGGCGGCCGCCGACCACCACCCGTACGCCCGGCACTCGCTCTGGCTCGGCGAGCAGCCGCGCGGCTGGCGGCGCGACGACGCGGTGGGTTGGCTGCTCCCGGCGGAGCACGGCCCGGCCGGCGGCGCGATCGGCGCGCCCGGGCCGGCGGTCGACGTCTTCGCCGACCTCGTCGCGCGGGGCGTGCTCCGGCCCGGCCAGTGGCTGCACCTGCCGCGGCTCGACCCGGCGGCGCTGGCCGGCCGGCTGGCCGTGGCCCGGCACGACGAGTGGGACTTCCTCTGGACCGCCGCCGCGCCCCCGCGCCAACCCGAGGAGGATCGCGTGGTCCGGCTCACCGGGGCCGACCACCCGGCGCTGACGGCGCTGATCGACGAGTCGTTCCCGACCACCACCTCGCGTCCGGGCGACCCCCGGGTCGTCGACTGGTACGGCATCCGCGACGGCGACCGGATCGTCGCCTGCGGGGCGGACCGCAGCCGGGGTGACGTCGGCTTCCTCGCCGGCCTGACCGTCGCCCCCGACCGGCGCGGCCGGGGGCTGGGCGCGGCGCTGACCGCCGGGATGACCCGGGCGCTGTTCGCCCGCCACGACACCGTGGCGCTCGGCGTCTACACCGTCAACGCCGGCGCGATCCGGCTCTACCGGCGGCTCGGCTTCACCGGCGCCCTGGCCCGCAGCTCGGTGCACCTGGCCTGAGGTGGGAGGAAGGGCCCCTGCTGGCGCACTCCGCAGAGCAGGGGACCCCTGCCAGCCCCCGCCTCACGCGACCGGGCCGGACGCCGATCCGGCGACCTGGGCGGCCTCGCCCGGCGACGGGCCGCCGGCCGAGGCCGGCGCCGGAACGGTCGGGGCCGGCACCGCCGGGTCGGGAACGTCCGCCGCCGGTGCGGCCCGACGCCCGGCGCGCCAGGCGGGCAGGTAGAGCGGGGCGGCGACGGCCAGCACCACGGCGCCGACGAACATGGCGGTGCTGATGCTGGTGGCCTCGGCGAGCATCATGAGCACCACCCCGCCGAGCGCCCCCGCCGGCTGGGCCATCATCGAGTTCAGCGAGAGCACGCTGGTCCGGTAGGGGCCGTCGACCTGGCGGTGCAGCAGCCCCATGTGCAGGGGGTTCGACGCGCCGTGCACGGTGTAGCAGGCGAGATAGGCCACCAGCACGCCGACCGGGCCGGCGAACAGCCCCATGCCGACCACGGTGACGCCCTGCAGGATCCGCAGCAGCGCGGCCCCGGGCGCCGCCCCGGGCCAGCGCAGCAGCAGCGGGGTGAGCGCGGCGCCGGCCGCCGAGGCGAGCCAGGCGGCCGAGCTCGCCGGCCCCAACAGCGCGGCGGCCCGGTCGGCGTCGCCGACCACCTCCGTGAGGCGCAGGGGCAGCAGGGACTCAAAGGTGACCATGCCGAATCCCCAGAACAGCTCGACGGCGACCAGGGCGAGCAGCACCCGGGAGCGGCGCAGCAGTCCGACCGCCCGCCCGACCATCCGCGGCGCCTCGACGACCGACGCCCGCAGCGCCCCGGCGCCCTTCGCGGGGCGGGCCTCCACCAGCAGCACCAGCAGGGCGACCAGGGCCGCCGCCTGGAGCACGAACGCGACCAGCACCGGCACGGTGAGCGCGCTGACCGGCCCGATCGGGCCGAGCGCGACCAGACCGCCCCCGATCAGCGCCCCGGCGCTGATCGAGACGCCGATCACGGTGCCGGCGTGGCCGAGGCCCGGCTCGTAGTCGGCCTTCGGGTCGGCGGCCAGGGTGGCGTCGACGTACCAGGACTCCAGCGGGCCGCTGTCCAGCGCCCGGAACACGCCCTGCAATGCCCAGATCAGGAAGAACAGCGCGAACGAGTCGGCGACGGCGAACAGCGCGAGCGAGACGAGGTTGACCAGCCAGGCCACGACCAGGACCGGGCGGCGCCCGATGGCGTCGGCGAAGCCACCGGTGGGCAGCTCCAGCGCGAGGACGACCAGGCCCTGGGCGGTGGCGACGAGGCCGATCTGGGACAGCGACAGGCCGCGCTCCTGCATCAGCAGGATCATCACGGGAACCATCAGGCCCATGGGCAGCCAGCGCAGCCCGTGCAGCACCAGGAAGCGCCGCCGGACCTGGCGTACGGACAGCGCGTTCACCGCTCCCCCTCCGCACGAGGGAACGCCATCAGGAAGACGTGTACGGAGCGGGCGTCCGGCTCGGTGTGGGCGGCCGCCTCGTCGTGGTAGCGCTTCAGCACCTGCCACAGTTCGCCGTTGAGCGCCTCAAGGCGGGCCGGGCTGAGCGTCAGCACCATGTCGCTCGTGCCGGCGGCGTCCCGCCACTGCGGGGAGTGACCGGGCGCGTCGGCCATCCAGCGCTCGGCCAGCTCGACGATCTGCCGCACCTGCTCGCCCTGGATCCACTGCACCGCCGCCCGGGTGTCCGGGTCGTCGTCGTAGTCGGTCGGGTCGAAGCTGCTGATGTCGTGCGCCGCCCGCCACCACCGCTGGCGGCCGGTGCCCCGGTCGGGGTCCTCGGCCACCAGCCCCGCCTCGGCGAGCTGGCGCAGGTGGTAGCTGGTCGCCCCGGTGTTGGTGTCCAACTTCTCGGCCAACGCGGTGGCGGTGGCCGGGCCGTCCAGGCGCAGCGTGCCGAGCAGCCGCATCCGCAGCGGATGGGCCAGCACGCGGACCTGCCGGTGGTCGAGCCGGACGTTGCGCAGCGAGTCCGGCGATGCGTTCTCCATGAGTGTGCACAATACTTGTGCACACTTCTTATGCACAAGAGTTGTGCATAAGAAGTGTGCTTGAGCGGCGACGCGGACGTGGAGGCGTCAGGGAGCGAGCAGCTCGCGGATGCCGCGCAGCCGGGTCGGCAGCAGGGCGGCGGCGCGGGACGAGTCGAGGCGCACCTCGGCGGGGCGGGCGAGGCCCGAGGAAGCGCTGGTGGTGGTCTTCAGCCCGGCCGGGTCGAGGCCGAACCGCGCTGCCACCAGCAGGCCCATCTCCGCCCGGCTGACCGCGTCCGGGCCGGCCACGTTGAGGGGGCCGGCGTGGTCGGTGGCGATCAGTTCCAGAACGGCGGCGGCCAGGTCGGCCACGTCGACCGGGCAGCGGACCTCGTCGGTGAACAGGGCGGCCCGCCCCGCGAGGGCGTCGAGGCAGAGCCGGATCTGCTTGCTCCGCTCGTCGCCGACGATCAGGGAGGTACGTACCAGGGCCGCGCTCGGGTCGATCGCCCGCACGGCGGTCTCGGCCGCCGCCTTCGCCGCCCCGTACGGGAAGACCGGGCTGGGCGGCTCGTCGTCGGCGTACGGCTCGGGGCGGCCGGCGTGCAGCGCGTCGCTGGACAGGTGCACCAGCCGCGCCCCCGCCTCGGCGGCCGCGTACGCGACGTGCGCCGCCCCGTCGGCGGTCACTGTCCACTCGGCGTACCGGTAGGGGGTGCTGACCACGGCGCCGGGGCGGACCCGGGCGACCAGCTCGCGCACGGCGGACCGGTCCGTCACGTCCAGGCGGCGCGCCTCGACGCCGGGCACCTCGACCCCGCCCGAGTGGTACGTCCCGACCACCCGCGCCCCCGCCGCGACCGCCTGCCGGCAGACCTCACCGCCGAGGTACCCGCTGGCCCCCACCACGAGCAGCGTCACGCCGCCCCCCTTCAGCCGGCGATCGCGGGTTCGCGCCCGTCACGGGACGACGCGAACCCGCGATCGTCAGGTGTCCACGATCAGGTCGGGTCGGCGACCGGGGCGGCCGGGCCGGCCGTGCCGGTGTGCGCCGCCGCCGGCGGCTTCGGCTTGGCGTCGATGCCGGCCTCGGTGCGCTGCTGCGCGGTGATCGGCGTCGGCGCGCCGGTCAGCGGGTCGAAGCCGCCCCGGGTCTTCGGGAAGGCGATCACCTCGCGGATCGAGTCCGCGCCGGCGAGCAGCATGCAGACCCGGTCCCAGCCGAAGGCGATGCCGCCGTGCGGCGGGGCGCCGTACTTGAACGCCTCCAGCAGGAAGCCGAACTTGTCCTGCGCCTCCTCGGGGGTGATGCCGAGCAGGTCGAAGACGCGCTGCTGCACGTCGCCCCGGTGGATACGGATCGAGCCGCCGCCGATCTCGTTGCCGTTGCAGACGATGTCGTACGCGTAGGCCAGCGCCCGGTCCGGCGCCTCCTCGAACCGGTCGACCCACTCCGCGTTCGGCGAGGTGAACGGGTGGTGCACGGCCGTCCAGCCACCCTCGTCCGTACGCTCGAACATCGGCGCGTCGACCACCCAGCAGAACGCCCAGGCGCTCTCGTCGACCAGGCCGGCCCGCTTGGCGATCTCGATCCGGGCCGCGCCGAGCAGCTCCTGCGCCTCCCGGGTGTTGGCGCTGGCGGCGAAGAACACCGCGTCGCCCGGCTTGGCGCCGACCGCGTCGGCCAGCCCGCCCAGGTGCTCGGCGGAGAGGTTCTTCGCCACCGGCCCGCGCGCCTCGCCGGTCTCCGCGTCGAGCACCACGTACGCGAGGCCGCGCGCGCCACGCGCCTTGGCCCAGTCCTGCCAGCCGTCCAGCTCCTTGCGGCTCTGGGCCGCCCCACCCGGCATGACGACCGCGCCCACGTAACCGCCGGCGTCGATGGCCCCGGCGAAGACCCGGAACTCGGTGCCGCGCAGGTAGTCGGTCAGCTCGGTCAGCTCGACGCCGTAGCGCAGGTCCGGCTTGTCGGAGCCGTACCGGGCCATCGCGTCGTGCCACGTGATGCGCGGGATCGGCCGGGAGATCTCGTGACCGGCCAGGTCCTTCCAGAGCGCCGAGACGATCGCCTCGCCGAGGTCGATCACGTCGTCCTCGGTGACGAACGACATCTCGATGTCGAGCTGGGTGAACTCCGGCTGCCGGTCGGCGCGGAAGTCCTCGTCCCGGTAGCAGCGGGCGATCTGGTAGTACCGCTCCATGCCGCCGACCATCAGCAGCTGCTTGAACAGCTGCGGCGACTGCGGCAGCGCGTACCAGCTGCCCGGCTGCAGGCGCACGGGCACCAGGAAGTCGCGGGCACCCTCCGGGGTGGACCGGGTCAGCGTCGGGGTCTCGATCTCCAGGAAGTCCCGCTCGTGCAGCACCGCGCGGGCGAGCTGGTTGGCGCGCGAACGCAGCCGCATCGCCTTCGCCGGGCCGCTGCGGCGCAGGTCGAGGTAGCGGTAACGCAGCCGGATGTCGTCGCCGGCCTCCACCTGGTCGTCCACCGGCAGCGGCAGCGGCGCCGCCTCGGAGAGCACCTCCAGCTCGGCGGCGGTCACCTCGATCTCGCCGGTCGGCAGCTCCGGGTTCTCGTTGCCCTCGGGCCGGCGGGTCACCTCGCCGGTGACCCGGACGCAGAACTCGTTGCGCAGCGCGTGCGCGTCCTCCTCGCGGAACACCACCTGGACCACGCCGGAGCCGTCGCGCAGGTCCACGAAGATCACGCCGCCGTGGTCGCGCCGGCGGGCGACCCAGCCGGCGAGCGTCACCGTGGTGCCGGCGTCCGTCGCGCGCAGGCTGCCGGCGTCATGGGTACGGATCACGACTCGCGTCTCCTCATCTGCGGTACACCGTTACCCCTGGCATTCTGTCAGCCTTCCCCGGAGCACCGTTGCGGGGTGAGGAAGGCGGGGACGGCCACCGCCGACGCGGGACGCGTTCCCGCGCTACAGCGGGATGTCCCAGGCCCGCACGGTCACCACCACCGTGCCGTCGTCGCCGACGTCGGTGACCTGCAACAGCGCCATCTTCCAGGTGTCGCCGCGCTCCTTCGCGTCACCCAGGGAGGTCTTGATGCAGATCGCCACGCCCTTGCGGGCAGGGACGTTGATGTCCGGGCCGATGGGGCCCTTGTCGATCCGGTCGTTGCAGTCGGCGGCGCCGAGCGAAGCGCTGTCGACCTGACTGCCCTTCGTACCCCCGGTCAGGTTGAAGTACGACGAGTTGCCCCCGCAGCGGGCGGTGAACCGGATCTCCTCGCCGTCGCTGACCCGCACCTCGGGCTTGTCGAGGTCGATGTCCACGTAGCTGTCGCAGCCCGCCCGCAGGGTGAGTTCCTCCCCGACGTACTTGTCGGTGTAGCGGGTCTGCTGGTTGAGTGACGGTTCGCCGCTCCCGGCGGGCGTCGGCCCGGACGGCGGCTCCGCCCCCGTCTGTTCCGGAGCCGGCGTGGTCGACTCGTTCGTCGGCTCGCCCGGGCCCGGTGACGGGTCGAGGGGCCGCCCCGCGCCGGCCGCCCGGGCGATGTCCCGGGCGTCGTTGGCCTGGTCGAGTGCCCGTAGCGACAGCGCCGTGGCCAGCAGCCCCAGGACGAGGGCCAGCGCGGCCGCGGCGGCCGCGACCAGGGGCCAGCGGCTGCCGCCGCTCGACTTCGGCGCTGCCGGCCCGCCCGGGCCGGAGGACGGTGGCACCGGGGCGCCCTGCTGGTCGGAGGTCATGTCGTGGCTCCTCACGTCGGGACGGCCATCAGCCGGACACGGGGCGCATTTATCGCAGAATGTTGTCAAGATCGCTGTCGGTAACCCGTCACCCAACGGGACCATCTCGTCACGGAACGGCCGGGATAATGAACCACCCCCATCGATCTTGCGCAGGTGAGACCCCATGACCGAGCCGGTGACCGGCACGGATTCCGCCCGTCGCCGGCGGGGGTTGACCCCCGGCGAGAAGATCGGCGCCGCGATCGGTCTGGCCAGCCTGCTCGTCGCCGTGCTCGCCTGGCAGTGGCCCCGGCAGGACCAGGGACCGGCGGCCACGCCACCGCCCACCCCCACCCGGGCCACGACCGGTGCCGCCGCCGCGCCACCCGTCGCCACCACCTCCGCGGCCCCCACCGGTGCCGCCGGAATGACGTACCTCGACACGCTGACGCCCGAGACCGGCGGGCCGTACCTGCAACCGTTGCCGCGCGCGCTGACCGGTCGCTCCGACCTGCCGCATCCGGTCGTGCTCTCCTGCCCGACCAACGACGGCGAGGACCGGAGCCGGTCGGTCAGCTACCCGCTCAAGCGCCGCTACCTGGACTTCTCCGCCAGTTTCCGGGCCTGGTACCCGCCGGGTGAGGACCCGGAGTCGGCCGTGCGGATCAGCGCCGTGGTGACCGTCCGGGAGCCCGACGACACCCTGACCCGACAGCCCCGGCCGGGCCGCACGACGACGATGTCCCGACCGGCGGAGCCGCTGTCCTTCTCCGTGGAGGGGGGCGACCTGCTGACGCTGACCGTGGAGTGCGACTTCGGCGGGGGCGTCGCCGTCCTCGCCGACGCCGGCCTCACCCGCTGACGGGAGCGGCGGGCCGCCTGGTCCCGCGACCGGTCAGTCGCGTGGATCGGCGGGGAGCAGGTGGTTCACCACGATCTCCCCGACAGTGAGCGCCCGGGCGCGTTCCTCCACCCCGCGGTCGGCGCCGGTGAGCCGCCCGCCGTGCTGGCGCAGGTGCTCCTCCCAGGACGGCACCTGGTAGACCTCGACGAAGCCGTGCTCCCGCTCCCCCGTGCGGTACAACCCCCAGCGCATCGCCCCGGTACGCCGCCGCGACCGCCCCACCAGCCGCATCGCCTCGACGAACTCCGCCTGCCGCTCGGGCGGCACCGTGTAGGAGACGGTCACCAGCACCGGCCCGGTACGCGGATCGGCGGGCAGCGTCAGGTGCGGCTCCGGCCACCACACCGCCGGGTCGCGGTCGACGCCCCGGGTGTCGCGCAGCGGCCAGAGCGGCACGGTCGCCGCGCCGGCCGCCATCATCCCGGCGGCCACGGCGAGCGCGACCACGAGGTCGGTCACCTCGCCGAGCGCGCCCCAGGCGACCGCCCCGAGCGCCTGCCCGCCGGCGAAGACCATCTGGTAGACCGAGAGCCCGCGGGCGCGTACCCAGCCGGGCAGGAAGAGCTGCATCGCCGCGTTGACGCTGGACAGCACGGTCATCCAGGCCATCCCGGCGGGCACCAGGGCCAGGGTGACCGGCACCGGCCCCGGTGCCAGGGCGAGCACCGCCAGGACGGCGGCGTAGACCAGCCCGGCCAGCAGCAGCAACCGGCTGGTGGTGAGCGACTGCCGGATCCGGGGCAGCACGAGGGCGCCCGCCACCGCGCCGACGCCGAGGGCGGCCAGCAGCACGCCGTACCCGCCCGCGCCGAGGTGCAGGCGGCGGCTGGCGACCAGGGGCAGCAGCGCCCACAGGGCACTGCCGGGCACCACGAACAGCGCCGCCCGCAGCAGGATCCGGCGGACCACCGGCGAGTGCCGCACGTACCGGCCGCCGGCGCGCAGCGCCGCCGTGAACCGCTCCGGCATGTCGTCGCCGTCGGGCCGTGCCGGCCGCCAGCGCAGCAGGGCCAGCGCGAAGACGGCGAACGACACCGCGTTCACGGCGAAGACGGTGGCGACGCCGGCCCGGGCCACCAGCACGCCGGCCACCGCCGGCCCGACCGAGCGCGCCAGGTTCACGCTGATCGACCCGAGCGCCGAGGCCGAGACGAGCTGCGACCGGGGCACCAGTTCGGGGATGACCGCCTGCCAGGCCGGCAGGGTCAGGGCCTGGCCGACGCCGAGCGCGAAGGTCAGGGTGAGCAGCAGCGCCGGCGGCATCCGGTCGGCGGCGGTGAGGCCGGTCAGCAGGACGCCGACGGCCGCCAGGAAGCACTGCACCCCGATCAGCAGACGGCGGCGGTCGAGGGTGTCGGCCAGCGCGCCGGCGGGCAGGGCGAGCAGCAGCACGGGCAGCATGCTGGCGGTCTGCACGAGCGACACCAGCGCCGAGGCGTTGGCCTCGTCGACGAGCAGCCACTGGGCGCCGACCGTCTGCATCCAGGTGCCCACGTTGCTGGCCAGCACCGCCAGCCAGAGGCTGCGGAACGCGGCGAGCCGCAGCGGGGCCCAGGCGGAGGGGGCCACGTCGGCGGGCGAGGTCGCGGGGGCGTTCACCGACCGGAACGTACCCCGGCCGGCCCGGTCCAGTCCGGCGAACCGGGTCGGGGCACACACGAGCGGGCCGCCGGATCACCCGGCGGCCCGCTCGCGTGCGACCGTCAGTAGACGCTGACGCCGTAGCGGCTCAGCGCCTCGGTGACCGGCTGGAAGTAGGTCGTGCCGCCCCAGCTGCAGTTGCCGCTGCCGCCGGAGGTCAGGCCCAGGGCGGTGGAGCCGCTGAACAGCGAGCCGCCGCTGTCGCCCGGCTCGGCGCAGACGTTGGTGCGGATCAGGCCGGAGACCGAGCCCTCGGCGTAGTTCACCGTGGCGTTGAGGGCGGTCACCGAGCCGCCGCGCAGGCCGGTGGTGCTGCCGGAGCGCTGCACCGACTGGCCGACGTACGCGTTGCCGGCGGCGGTGATGTCGCGGTAGCTGCCGTTGTAGAGGTACACGTTGCCGGGCTGGGCGGTCGTGCTGCTGTAGCGCACGATGCCGTAGTCGTTGCCCGGGAAGCTGGTGCCGGCGCGGGCGCCCAGGTAGGCGGTCTGCGACGAGTTCGAGTACCAGCTCGACGAGATGTTGGTGCAGTGCCCGGCGGTCAGGAAGTAGTAGGTGCTGCCGCTGCGGACGTTGAAGCCCAGCGAGCAGCGGCCGCCGCCACCGGCGTAGATGGCCTGGCCGCCGGAGATCCGGGTGCTCAGCACGCCGGCCTCGGCCTCGATCCGGATCGCGCCGTTCATCCGCGCGGCGGCGGCCTTGACGCGCTCCAGCTTGGCACCGGTCACGGTGCTGTCGACGGAGACGACGACCTGGTTGGTGGCCGGGTCGGTCCACCAGGCGGTGCCGGGGATCTTCGCGGAGCGGTCCAGCTCCGCGGTGGCCCGGGCCAGCTCGCCGGCGCCGCGCTTGACGATCTTCGGGGTCGCGCCGGCGGCGGCGACCTGCCGGGCGGCGAGCGCGTCGGTCACGGTGACGACCATCTTGCCGCTGGCGTCGGCGTACGTGCCGGCGGACCGGTCGCCGAGGCGCTCGGCCAGGCCGGCGGCGGCGTCCGGAGAGGCGAACGCGGGCGCGGCCTGGGCGGGCGCGCCGATCAGCGAGCCGGCGACCAGGGCTCCGGCGGCGGCGATGGTGGCGGCGCGACGGAGCGAGGACCTCGTGGGTCGCATGCAACAACCTCCAGGGAGGGGACGACTGGCCCCCCGTCGGGGCGAGGGGCCGGGACCATGCCGGCCGATCTGGGGCAATCGGCCGGACTGACTGAAGTATTCACATATTTAAGATCGTAGGCAAGACCCGACTTTGTCCTTTTCGCCCCGGCTGCGGCCGTCACCAGTCCGAAACATTGTGGACACTGACACACATCTATACGCTCTGTTCACCGCTCCACCACCCTCGGCACCCGCCACCCCCGGAGGCCACCGTGAACCTCATCCGACGGATGCTCGTCCCCCTCGCCGCAGTCACCGCCCTCGTCCTGCCGGCCGCCACCCCGGCCGCCGCCGACCCGGGCCCGCCCCCGACCTCGATGGCCAGCCTCGGCGACTCGATCACCCGCGGCTTCAACGCGTGCGGCTGGTACAGCGACTGCACCTCCCGGTCCTTCAGCACCGGCGACTACTCCACGGTGAACAGTCACTACCTGCGCATCCGCGCGACCAACGCGGCCATCAACGGTCGCAACCACAACGACGCGCGCAGCGGCGCGAAGTCCGCCGACATGTACGGCCAGGCCGGCACCGCCGTCAGCCAGGGCGTCGGCTACGTCACCATGCTGATCGGCGCCAACGACGCCTGCACGAGCACGGAGGCGGGGATGACCTCGGTGGCCACCTACCGGGCCAACATCGACGCCGCGCTCAACCGCCTCAAGTCCGGGCTGCCCGACGCCCGGGTGCAGCTGATCAGCGTGCCGGACATCCACCGGCTCTGGTCCGTCGGCAAGGACAGCGGCAGCGCCCGCAGCGCCTGGTCCCTGTTCGGCATCTGCCAGTCGATGCTCGCCAACCCGACCTCCACCGCCCAGGCGGATGTCGACCGACGCAACCGGGTACGCCAGCGGGTGGTCGACTACAACACCCAGCTCGCCCAGGCCTGCGCGGCGTACGGCCCGAACTGCGACTTCGACGACAACGCCGTGTTCGGCTACCCGTTCACCCTCAGCCAGCTCTCCAGCTGGGACTACTTCCACCCCAACACCAGCGGGCAGCAGGTCCTCGCGAGCGTCTCGTACGCCGCCGGTTTCGGCTGGTAGCGCGCGGAGCCGACGCGCGGGCGGCGACCACCGTCCGCGCGTCGCCGCGCGCTCACCCGACGCGGCGGCGCGCCCCGGGCCCCGGGCGCGGCACCACGTCGCGGGGCCGGACCACCTCGTGGCCGCGCTCGCAGTGCAGCTCGACGCGCACCTCGGCGCCGCAGTCGCGATGCGCGACGGTCAACGGCGAGCCGGCCGGGTCGGCCAGGTAGCGGTCGCCCCAGCCGAGGACGGCGACCAGCACCGGCCACAGGTCGAGCCCCATGTCGGTCAGCCGGTACTCGTGGCGCACCCGGCTGCCCGGCTCGCGGTAGGGCTCGCGCCGCAGCACGCCCCGCTCCACCAGCATCGCCAGGCGGTTGGTGAGCACCTGCCGGGGGATGCCGGTGCGGACGCGCATGTCGTCGAAGCGGCGGATGCCGTTGAAGACCTCGCGCAGGACGACCAGCGTCCAGCGCTCGCCGAGGACCTCCATCGCGCGGGCGATCGTGCAGTTCTCGATCGACCAGTCCAGTGCCGCGGGTCTCATGCGCACAGGCTAGGTCTGATTGACAGACTCAGCAACGCGCTGCCAGGCTGAGTCCATGACACAGACGCAGGGCCCGGCGCGCAGCCGTACCTTCTCCTGGTCCGACCCGGGCATCAACGTCGCGCACCTCGGCCGGCGCAGCGGCCTGGAGCTGCTCCGCGCGATGATCGCCGGGGAGCTCGCGGCGCCGCCGATCATGCACCTGCTCGACATGTCCCGGATGGAGGCCGACGAGGGCCGGGTGGCCGTCGAGCTGGTCCCCCAGGAGTTCCACTACAACCCGCTCGGCACCGTGCACGGCGGGGTCATCTCCACCCTGCTCGACACGGCGGCGGCCTGCGCGGTGCACACCACGCTGCCGGCCGGGATCGGCTACACCTCGCTGGACCTGAACGTGAAGTTCCTGCGCCCCGTCACCGTCGCGAGCGGCACCCTGCGCGGCGAGGGCACCGTGCTACAGCGTGGCCGCCGCACGGCGCTGGCCGAGGCGAGACTGCTCGACGCCCAGTCCCGCCTCGTCGCCCACGCCACCTCGACCTGCCTCCTCTTCCCCCTGGACCAACCCGCCTGACCACCCCGCCCCGCCCCTCGACCCGCCGATCTTGCGCCTTCGCCCGCGATACGCCGCGATTGCGGCTTTCACCCGGGCACAAAGTGCAAGAGGCGAAGCGGGAGCGGGAGCAGGGGGCGGGTGGGAGAGACGCTCCGGGCGTGGTCGTCGTCGAGAGAGCCAGCGACGGCCGCGTCCGGAGCCCCGGCGGCCGGGACGGGCGGGGGGTCAGCGGGCGGCGAGGCGGGCGGCGCGGGCCGCGCGCTTCTCCTCGAAGCGGGACGCGGCGCGCTCCAGGTCGTCGAGGTGGGCGGCGATCTGGTCGCGGGCGGCCTCGCCGTCGGCGTCCAGGCCGGTCACGTTGAAGACGTCCCACTGGCGCAGCACCGGGACGACCACCTCGTCGCGGTGCTGGCGCAGGTCGTAGATGCCGGCGAGGGCGATCGCCACGGACTTGCGGGCGAAGCCCTCGATCCCGTTGCCCGGCATCTGGAAGTCGGACACCACGTCGGCGACCGCCCGCATCGCCTGGCCGGGCGCCAGCTCGAAGGCCGCCGCCAGCAGGTTGCGGTAGAACACCATGTGCAGGTTCTCGTCGGCCGCGACCCGGGCGAGCAGCGCCTCGCAGGCCGGGTCGCCGGTGACCCGGCCGGTGTTGCGGTGCGAGATCCGGGTCGCCAGTTCCTGGAACGAGACGTACGCCAGCGAGTGCAGCACCTCGTCGTCGTGCACGTTCTGGTAGCCGGCGGACATGTGCGTCATCCGGGCCCGCTCCAGGGCCACCGGGTCGACCGCCCGGGTGACGGTCAGGTAGTCGCGGATGGCGGTGCCGTGCCGCCCCTCCTCGGCGGTCCACCGGTGCACCCAGCTGCCCCAGGCGCCGTCCCGGCCGAAGAGGGTGGCGATCTCGTGGTGGTACGAGGGCAGGTTGTCCTCGGTCAGCAGGTTGACGATGAGCGCGGTGCGGGCGATGTCGGGGATGGTCGAGTCGGTCTCCGACCACGCCTCGCCGCCGAGCGGCCCGTCGAAGGTGCGCCCCTCGCTCCACGGGACGTACTCGTGCGGAAACCATTCCTTCGCCATGGACAGGTGCCGGTCGAGGTTCTTGGCGACGACGGGCTCCAGTTCGAGGAGCAGGGCGGTCTGGCTGAGCACGGTCACGACGATCTCCCTACGGTGGCGTAACTTACGCTACCGTAGGTCCGATCGTCCGTACGCGCCAGTAGCGTCTCAGCTGACCAGCGGCTTGAGGTCCGCCCGGGGCGGCGTCCACTCCCCCGCCGCCGCGGCTACCTGCTCGCCCGAGCGGATGTCCTTCACCTCGTCGGCGGCCCCGTCCGCCCCCGGGAACCAGACGTACGGAATGCCCCGCCGCTCGGCGTAGCGGATCTGCTTGCCGAACTTCGCCGCGCTCGGCGACACCTCCGTCGGCACGCCCCGCCGACGCAGCGCCTCGGCCACCCGGTTGCTGACCGGCCGCTGCTCCTCGCTGGTCACCGCGACCAGGACGCAGGTCGGCACGTCCCGCGACACCGACAGCGCGCCGGTGCCGAAGAGCAGCCCGAGCAGCCGGGTCACCCCGATCGAGATGCCCACCCCCGGGAACCGGGCGGCGCCGGAGCTGGCCAGGTTGTCGTAGCGGCCGCCGGAGCAGATCGAGCCGAACCGCTCGTAGCCGACCAGCTGCGTCTCGTAGACGGTGCCGGTGTAGTAGTCCAGGCCGCGCGCGATGCGCAGGTCGGCCACGCACAGCCCCGGGGAGTGCTCGGCGGCGGTCTCCACCACCCGGACCAGCTCCTCGATCCCCTCGTCCAGCAGCGGGTCGGTGACGCCGAGGGCACGGACGGCGTCGGCGAAGGAGGCGTCCGGGGCGGAGATCTCCGCCAGCGCCAGGCACGCCTTGGCCTGCGACTCGCTCGCCCCGGCGGTCTCGGCGAGCAGCTCGGCCACCTTCGCCGGGCCGATCTTGTCGAGCTTGTCCACCGCGCGCAGTGCCGCCTCCGGGTCGGTCAGGCCGATGCCCCGGTAGAAGCCCTCGCAGATCTTGCGGTTGTTGACCTGGATCCGTACCGGCGGGATCGGCAGCGAGCGCAGCGCGTCGCCGATCACCAGCGGCATCTCCGCCTCGTGGTGGGCGGCCAGGGTGTCCCGGTCGACGATGTCGATGTCCGCCTGGAGGAACTCGCGGTAGCGCCCCTCCTGCGGCCGCTCACCCCGCCACACCTTCTGGATCTGGTAGCGGCGGAACGGGAACTGCAGCTTGCCGGCGTTCTCCAGCACGTACCGGGCGAACGGCACGGTCAGGTCGAAGTGCAGGCCGAGCGCGTCGTCCCCGGTCGGGCCGTCGGCGTCGGCCTGCAACCGCCGGATCAGGTAGACCTCCTTCGAGGTCTCCCCCTTGCGCAGCAACTGGTCCAGCGGCTCCACCGCGCGGGTCTCCAGCGGCGCGAAGCCGTACAGCTCGAAGGTGTCCCGGATCCGGTCGAGGACGTACTGCTCGATCATCCGCTGGGCGGGGGTCCACTCCGGGAAGCCGGAGATGGGCGTGGGCTTGCTCATGATGCTCCGTTCGCAGACCCGCGCGGTCCGCGCGGGCGAAGGCTGGTGCGGCCGCCGGTGGCCGCGGGGCGAAGGCTCGGTGCGGCCGACTACAGGCCGCGGGCGGGGGCCGCCGGTCGCGCGCCGTCGCCACCCGCCACCTCGATGAGGTACGGGTTGGTCGCGCGTTCGCGGCCGATGGTGGTCGCCGGGCCGTGGCCGGGCAGCACGACGGTGTCGTCCGCCAGCGGGAGGATCTTGTCCCGCAGGCTGCTGATCATCGTCGGCATGCTGCCGCCCGGCAGGTCGGTGCGGCCGATGGAGCCGGCGAACAGGACGTCGCCGGAGAGGCAGAGCTGCTCCGCCTCCCAGGGCGAGCCCGCAGCCGGCAGCCGGAAGAGCACCGACCCGCCGGTATGGCCCGGGGCGTGGTCGACGGTGATCTCCAGCCCGGCGAGGGCGAGCGTGGCGCCGTCGGTCAGCTCCGCGACGTCCTCCGGCTCCGTGTACGGCAGCCGCCCACCGAAGAGCGAGGTGAGGTCCGCGGACAGCCCCTTGGCCGGGTCGGCGAGCATCTCCCGGTCGCCCGGGTGCACGTACGCGATGATCCCACGGGCGCCGCAGACCGGCGCGACCGAGAACGTGTGGTCGAGGTGGCCGTGGGTGAGCAACACCGCGGCCGGGTGCAGCCGATGCTCGGCCAGCAGCGCGTCGAGCCGGTCGAGCACCCCGATGCCGGGGTCGACCACCACGCACTGCTCCCCCGGCGCGGCGGCGACCACGTAGCAGTTGGTGCCGAAGGCGTCCGCGGGAAAGCCGGCCACGAGCACGTCCGCTCCCCTTCCGTCGAGCTGTCGGGTCCTGCCAGCAGCCTAACCGGCGACGCGACCGGGTTCGCCGCATCCGCCCCGGAGGCCCCGTTCGCCACAGTGACGCGTCCCGATAGACGCAGCCCCGGACCTCGTACACCACTTTCCCAGCCGGTAGCCGTACACTCTGGCGGGCGTGTGGCGTGGCGCACCTGCCGCCGGACGGGCGCAGGACGCCCGACCACCGGTGACGACCAGGGTAGAGGAAGGGGAGCACGGGTGGCTTCCAGCAGGGACCGGCAGCGCAAACTGGCGCGTGCCAAGCTCGACCGGCAGCTCGCCCGCCGGGCCGCCGCCGCCAAGCGTCGCCGGCAGATCCAGGCCGGTGTCGGCGTCACCGTCGTCCTCGCGCTGATCGTGGTCGGCTCGGCCTGGGGGCTGGGCGCCTTCGACGACGACCCGAAGGAGAAGACGGCCGCCGAAGAGGTCTGCCTCTGGACCCCACAGGACGCCACCGCGAACACCAACCTCAAGGACGTCGGCACCCCGGCGACCCAGGGGTTGCCCACGTCCGGCGTGCGCCCGATGACGGTCACGACCAACCAGGGCGCGCCGGTCACCGTCGAGCTGGACCTCGCCGCCGCCCCGTGCGCCGCGGCGAGCATCGCCCACCTGGCCAGCCGGTCGTTCTACGACAACACCAAGTGCCACGAGATCACCGCCGAGGGCGCGGTGCGCTGCGGCGACCCGAGCGGCACCGGGCTGGGCGGCCCGACGTACTCGTTCTACGACGAGAACGTCCCCACCCCCGCGCCGTCGCCGTCGGCGAGCCCCGCGCCCGGCCAGCCCGCGACGTACCCGAAGGGCACGGTCGCGATGATCGCCAACCCGCCGGGCGCCAACGCGAGCCAGTTCCTGATCTTCTTCAAGGACTTCACCACGGCCGACCCGAAGTACCCGATCATCGGCCGGGTCACCGGCGGGATCGACGTGGTGGAGAAGATCGGTGCCAAGCCGACCGTGGACAATGGGACGGGGGCCAAGGTCAAGCCCAAGGACGACGACGTGGTCGTCCAGAGCCTGACCGTCGGTGAGCCCGTGGCGCAGGGGGCGTCGACCCCGGCGGCGACGCCGTCCGGCGCCCCGGCGGCCAGCCCCAGCGCCGGCTGACCCGGCCGCCCCACCAACCTCAGCGGCACCGACCGCGCCCGAGACAGCCCAGGAGGATCCAGGCGTGACGTCCACCAGAGAGCGGCAGCGCGCGGCGGCCCGCGCCCGGCTCGAGAAGGAGATGGCCGAGCGCGCGGCCAGGGCCCGCAAGCGCCGGCAGACCCAGGCGATCGTGGGAGCCGCGTCGGTCCTGGTGCTCGTCATCGCCGGCACCGTGTGGCTCGCCACCACGCTGGGCGGCGACGACGACAAGACCGACACCGCCGGGCCGGCGGCCGACCAGGTGCAGTGCGCGTGGACCGAGCTGCCCGCCGACCAGCGGACCAAGCAGATCAAGGACGTCGGGCTGCCGGCCGCGCAGCAGTCGAGCACCGGCACCCAGACGATGACGATCGACACCAACCTCGGTCCGATCACCGCCAAGGTCGACCGGGCGGCGGTGCCCTGCACCGCGGGCAGCTTCACGCACCTGGCGGAGAAGAACTTCTTCGACAACAGCAAGTGCCACCGGCTGGTGACCGAGGGCATCAAGGTGCTCCAGTGCGGTGACCCGAGCGCGACGGGCAAGGGCTGGCGCGAGACCGACGGCACCGGCGGCCCGAGCTACCGGCTCGCCGAGGAGAACCTGCCCACCGACAAGCGGCCCCCCTACCCGGAGGGCGTGATCGCGATGGCCAAGTCCACGCAGCCGGGCAGCACGGGCAGCCAGTTCTTCATCGTCTACGGCGACTCGCCGCTGGACCCGAACTACACCGTCCTGGGCACCATCACCGGTGGCATGGACATCGTCAAGCAGGTCGCGGCGGCGGGCGACGACAAGGCGTTCGCGCAGCAGGCCGGCGGTGGTCACCCGAAGAAGGAGATCACCATCAAGAAGCTCACCATGAGCGCCCCCCAGGGCTGACCGCCCACCCGTACGACGAGCGCCCGCCGGCCACGCCGGCGGGCGCTTCCCATTCCCCCCCATCCCCAGCCCCGAGAACGCACAGTGCGCCCCGGCAGAGGGGT
>NZ_JBFAVI010000123.1:0-21210 GCF_040679695.1 Micromonospora sp. NPDC052213 | reverse complement strand
GGCCCCCCCCCCCTCCCCCGCGCTCCCCCCCCCCCCGGGCCGCCCCCCACAAAACCCCCACCCCCCCCCCCTCCCCCGCGCCCCCGCCCGCGGCGCCGCCCCCCCCCCCCCCCGACGGTCCCTGATGGAAGGACAACGATGGCACAGCGGGCGGGCCGGGCGTCGCCCGCCCCGAGGGGGCCCACGCCGGGCGGGCCGGCGCGACGAACGTCCGCGTCGCGTCGCGGGTCGCCGCGCGCCGCCTCACCGGACGTGCTGGCACTCCGGCAGGCTGTCCAGGTTGTTCGGCGACGCGTCGTCGGCGACGGTACGCAGGTAGGGCCGGCCGCGCTTGGGCCGGACCTCCTCCCACGCGGTCACCGTCTCCGGGTCGGGGCGCAGCCGCCCGTAGCCGTTGCCCTTGTCGTCGAAGAACTCCAGCGTGCGGTCCACCGACGACGGCACCAGGTAGCCGCACACCGGGCTGACGCCCGCGTCCGCGTCGCGCGGCGCGCCGAGCGCGTCGGCGAAGCGCAGCAGCACCCGGGCCGGGGCGGTGAAGCGCGGCCGCAGGGCGGCCAGGTCCGGGTGGCCCACCCACCCCATCGTCCCCCCTCGGTTCGCGCCCTCCTCGGTAGATCCGGCGCGGGAGTTCCCGGAGGCTACGGACGACCGACCCCGAAACTCTGTCGCCCTTCGGACGTTGCCGACCGTGCCGTCGCCGGGACGGTCCGAAGCGTCAGGCCGCGCTCGCCCGTTGCGGCACGCGGCTGCCCCGCCCGGCCGACCGGGTCGACGACTCGGCGGCCGGCGGCTGACCGATCGATCAGTCAAACGTGTTCCCCGGCCACTGGAGTGCCTGGCCGAAGTGGACACGTTCGACGACCGTCGACCGTCGTCCGGCGGCGGTGACCGACCGGTCGGTCAGTCGTGATGCCAATAGGCGACTCTCCCCTTGCCGGCCCGCCGCCGCGATCCGGAAGGTTGCCCACGAGAAGGTCAGTCACCCGCCGTCGACCCGGGGCGGCGACGCCCGTACCGCACACCGCGACGCGGCCGGGCCGACCGGATCCGGCCGGCAGGGTGACGATTCGGAAGAGGGGGGGGGACCACTGGTGGACACCGCCAGCATCGACGCCGAGTACCTGGTGGCCACGTTCGAGGAGGACGACGACCCGGAGCAGCTGATCGGCGACGCCGTCGACTACGACCTGCTCGCGGCGCTGGCAGAGGAGGAGTGACGATGGGCGTGCACCTGGCCCCGACGCTGCGCGTGCTGCGCGAGGAGATCAACACCCGCTGGCCGCACCGGGACAAGGCCTCCGACGGCTGGATCGGCGACGCGGCCCACCAGGCCCGCAAGTCCGACCACAACCCGGACGCCGACGACCGCTCGGTCAACGCGGCGGACTTCGACATCGACGGAATCGACCCGTTGCTGGTCGTCCGGCACTGCATCGAGCACCCGTCCACCCAGTACGTGATCTACAACCGGTTGATCTGGAGCCGTACCCGCGACTTCCGGCCCGCGCGCTACACCGGATCCAACCCGCACACCAAGCACCTGCACGTCAGCGTCAGCCACGCCCGGGCCCTGGAGGACAGCCTGCGCCCCTGGGGCGTCGCCACGGCCCGGGCCGCCAAGCTCGGCGACCGGGTCCTGCAGGCGGGCTGCAAGGGCAGCGACGTGCGGGAGTTGCAGACCCTCGCCAACCGGCTGGGCGCCCGCCTCACCGCCGACGGCGTGTTCGGGCCGAAGACCACCGCCTGGGTCCGGACCTTCCAGAAGTCGAAGAAGCTGACGGTCGACGCCGTCGTCGGACCGAAGACCCTGACCGCTCTCCGCAGCGCCACCAGGCCGCCGGCGCCGCAGCCGGCAGGCCGGGCCCCGGGGTCGCGCACGGTCCGCGTCGGCAGCACCGGCGAGGACGTGGCGTACGTCAAGCGGTTCGTCGGCGCGCGGCGGTGCGGACCGCCGGGCACCCGCTTCGACGCGAAGACCGAGGCGGGGGTCCGCTGGTACCAGCGGATGCGGGGGCTCACCGACGACGGCATCGTCGGCCGGCTCACCTGGGCCGAGATGGGCGTACGCGTCACCTACTGATCCGCGGTGCGGAACCGGGTCGCCCCGGTCCCGCACCCGTACCGAACCGCCCCGGGTCGTGCCCACGACCCGGGGCGCGCAATCGATGACCGGAATGTCCATGGTGAGGCGCGGTCGCCGCGCCGGCGCCCACCGCGCGGGCGATGGCGCGCCGGGTCCGGGGCGTGGAGATGGCCTGGGCGGTGACCGTGGCGCTCGGCTCGACCCTGCGCCAACTGGCCGACCTCGCCCGGCCGGGCCAGTACCTCCCCCCGTTCGAGCCACGGCTGCGCGGCCTCCTCCACAAGGCCCGCGAGGCGTACTGCGCCGCGATCACCGAGGCGCTCGACGCCGCGCCGCCGTACCGGATCGAGGCCCGGCAGAACGAGGGCGACCGGCTGGTCGGGGAGTTCTCGGCGACGATGCCGCAGCTCTACCTGACCAACCCCATGGGTCTGGAGGCCGTGCTCGGGCAGCTCGCCGACCAGGTCACCGACCTCGTCGCCCTGCGGGCGGAACGGGAGGACGACGCCCTTCCCCGACCGGCCGCGGACGCCGAGACCCGCGTCACCATGACCGCCCCGGGCAGGAGTCGGACGGGCGGCAGCGGATGCTCGAGATCCTCCTGCCGCCCGGCGGCCCGATCGCGGGGGTGCACTTCGGGCCGGAGCCGCCGCCGGGCGTGCCGCAGCGGTGACCGCCGCGGCGCGACACCACGGCCGACAATCCGGCAGGAGCGTCGGCGACCGGGCCGACACGTGGACTCCCGGCCGCTACTCGACGAGTGGGACGCCGCCCTCGACCGAGGTCGAAAAAACAGGCGTGTCGGCATGGCAAGTCCTTCACATCCGCGTGGAATCAGCAGGAAACGCGGAAATTCTTTCATCTATACATTCGAATGCATCGCCGTCTAGCATCACCTCCGACCAGATCGACATTCCCGGATCTCTGCACCACCCCCCGCACGGGATCCGGCGTCAGGAGAGGGACGACCGATGACACTCCCCCGCCCGTCCAGGCGCCACTGGCGTCTGGGCGTCGCAACAGCCGCGGTCGCCGCCGCGGTGGCGTTCGGCACCCCAGCGACCGCCGCTCCCGCCGAGGGGCAGATCCTCCAGGCCGGCGGCGCCACCGCGGTCTCCGGCTCGTACATCGTGGTGTTCAAGGACACCGCGGTGACCCGGGCCGAGGTCACGGGCAACGCCCGCGCCCTGGCCGGTCGGCACGACGGCACCGTCGCCCGAACCTTCCAGCACACGGTGCGCGGGTTCGAGGCCCGGATGTCCGCCGCGCAGGCCCGGCGGCTGGCCGCCGACCCGTCGGTGAAGTACGTCCAGCAGAACCACGTCGTACGGATCTCCGGTACGCAGAGCCCCACCCCGTCGTGGGGCCTGGACCGCAGTGACCAGCGCGACCTGCCGTTGAACAACTCCTACACCTACCCGAACGGCGGCTCCGGCGTCCGGGCGTACATCATCGACACCGGCATCCGGTTCTCGCACAGCGACTTCGGTGGCCGCGCGGTCACCGGTTTCGACTCGGTCGACGGCGGCTCGGCCGACGACTGCAACGGCCACGGCACCCACGTCGCGGGCACTGTGGGCGGCACCGCGTACGGCATGGCCAAGAACGCCACCCTGGTCGGCGTCCGGGTCCTCGACTGCGGGGGCAGTGGCACGTACGCCGGGGTGATCGCCGGCATCGACTGGGTCACCGGCGACCACGACCCCGGCGAGCTGGCGGTGGCCAACATGAGCCTCGGCGGCGGGAAGGACCAGGCCGTCAACGACGCGGTGACCGCCTCCATCGCCGACGGCGTCAGCTACGCCATCGCGGCCGGCAACGACTACTCCGCCGACGCCTGCGGTGTCTCGCCGGCCAGCACCCCCAACGCGATCACCGTGGGGGCGACGACCAGCACCGACGCCCGGGCCGACTACTCCAACATCGGCACCTGCCTGGACATCTTCGCCCCGGGCTCGTCGATCACCTCGGCGTGGCACACCGGCGACAGCGCCACCAACACCATCAGCGGCACGTCGATGGCCACCCCGCACGTGGCCGGTGCGGCCGCGCTGGTCCTCGCCGCCAACCCGTCGTACACCCCGCAGCAGGTCCGCGACAAGCTCGTCAACGACGCGACCAACGGCAAGGTCACCAACCCGGGCACCGGCTCACCGAACAAGCTGCTCTACATCGGCAACATCAGCACGCCGACGCAGGACTTCGCCATGTCGGTGTCGCCGACCTCCGGAACGGTCAACCCGGGCAGCGCGGTCACCGCGACCGTCGGCACCACCACCACGGTCGGCGGCGCGCAGAACGTGACGTTCTCCGCCAGCGGCCTGCCCGCCGGAGCCACGGCGAGCTTCAGCCCGTCGTCGGTCACCTCCGGCAACTCCGCCACGATGACCATCTCCACCACCGGCACCACCGCGCCGGGCACCTACGCGGTGACCGTCACCGGCACCGGCACGGTCACCACCCAGACCGCGTCGTACACGTTGACGGTCAACGGGCCGCCCGGCTGCTCGCAGACCAACGGCACCGACGTCAGCATCGGCGACAACACCACGGTGGAGAGCTCGATCACCATCAGCGGCTGCTCCGGCAACGCCTCCGCCACCAGCACCGTCGCCGTGAACATCGTCCACACCTACATCGGTGACCTCGTCGTCAGCCTCATCGCCCCCGACGGCACCGCCTACACCCTGCACAACCGCACCGGCAGCTCGACCGACAACATCAACCAGACCTACACCGTCAACCTCTCCGGCGAGGCCGCCAACGGCACCTGGAAGCTGCGGGTGCAGGACGCCGCCTCCGGCGACACCGGCTACCTCAACACCTGGACGCTCAACCTGGTCGGCGGGACGCCCCCGGGCTGCACCGGCACGAACGGCACCGACGTCAGCATCGGCGACAACACCACGGTGGAGAGCTCGATCACCATCAGCGGCTGCTCCGGCAACGCCTCCGCCACCAGCACTGTCGCCGTGAACATCGTCCACACCTACATCGGTGACCTCGTCGTCAGCCTCATCGCCCCCGACGGCACCGCCTACACCCTGCACAACCGCACCGGCGGCTCGACCGACAACATCAACCAGACCTACACCGTCAACCTCTCCTCCGAGGCCCGCAACGGCACCTGGAAGCTGCGGGTGCGGGACGCCGCCTCCGGCGACACCGGCTACCTCAACACCTGGACGCTGACGCTCTAGCGGCAACGGCGCCACCAGCGCACCCCCACACCGGGGCCCCGGCTGAACTCCAGTCGGGGCCCCGGCATCCGTTGCCGGCCCCGCACACGGCACGGCTTTCGCCGGCGCCGGGGGCGCCCGCCCTTGCGGTCACGATCGTCGTCGGCCGGGCCAGCGGGTCCGGATTGGACCTGGCCGCCGCGCGGGCCGGCCTTCCTACGATGACCGTCCACGCCTCGGACACCGCCGGGAGGACCCCATGCCGGAGCGTTTCGCCGACCTGTCCACGCCGCTGATCGCCGACGCCTGCGTACGGCTGGGCGTGCCGCGGCGCGCGGCGCCGGCCGGGATCCGGGCGGTCGTCCCCGGCCACCGCCTCGCCGGGCGGGTGGCCACCACGGCAGCGTCGACGTGTTCCTGGAGGCGTACGCGGGCGCGGCCCCCGGAGACGTGCTGGTGATCGACAACGGCGGCCGGACGGACGAGGCGTGCGTCGGCGACCTGGCGGTGCTGGAGGGGGCCGCGGCCGGCGTCGCCGGCGAGACGCTGCGCGAGCAGACCGGGTTCGCCGACTACCGCGCCCGCCGGGCCACCGACCCCGGCTACACCTTCCGGCAGCACCTGCGGCGCGTGGGCGGCGCGATCGAGGAATGACCGCCCGGGACCGAGCCCGGCGGTTCGGCCCGGGTTCGGCGTGGGTTCGCCACCGGGCTCGGCCCCGCTTCGCCGCCGGGTCGCCGCTGGGGTCGGCGCCGTCTCCGCTCGCGCGGGGCGGCGCCACGTGAGGGTGGTCATAGCGGCTGGACGCGCCACCACGGGGGGCTGCTAGCCTCGTCGGCAGGTCATGAGCGCCAGCGTCAAGCCCCGGCTCGCTGGCCGGCAACCCTCGTCCGCGCAGGGGTGCCCCGGGTGAAGACCAGGCACCGGAGCAGCTTCGGTGCAAGCGTGGCCTGGTTCCCAGGTCAGCAACGACCGAGGAGAGCCATGTCCTTCCGCATCTGCGTACCGACGGTCCCCGCCGCGGCCCCGCCGCCGTTGACCCGGCGCCGCCACGTCGACATGATGCGGGTCTGCAGCGCCTCGTGTCGCCCCGGCGACCCGCGCTAGCCACGCACCAGACCCCCTTCCCAGGACCACCCCAGCGGTACGCCCACCGGGCGCACCGCCGGCGACGCACGCCCGTGCCCGCCGCCGGAGACCCTTTCGGAGACACCTGTGCGATTCCTTCCCGCCCTCACCCGCGCCGCCGCCCTCGGCGTCGCCGCCGTCCTCGCCGCCACCGCCCTGACCGCCTGCGGCGACGACGCGTCCGAGACGACCGACAACCCGTACAACCTGCTCCAGCCGGGGGTGCTGCGCACCGGCACGCTCACCGACGCCCCGCCGAACGTCTACCTCAAGGACGGCAAGTTCACCGGCTTCGACAACGACCTGCTCACCGCGGTCGCCGCGAAGGTCGGCCTGAAGGTCGAGTTCGTCGGGACGGACTTCTCCGCGCTGCTCTCGCAGGTCAACAACCGTAAGTTCGACGTCGGCAGCTCCTCGATCACCATCACCGAGGCCCGCAGGAAGACCGTCGACTTCGGCAACGGCTACGATTTCGGCTACTTCGGGCTCGACGTGCCGGCCAATTCCTCGATCACCGGTTTCGACCAGCTCGCCGGCAAGCGGGTCGTGGTCGTCCAGGGCACCGTCCAGGACGACTACGCCACCGGCGAGGGCCTCGACCCGGTCCGGGTGCCCGACTACAACGGCGCGATCAACCAGCTCAAGGCCGGCACCGCCGACGCCTGGATCGCCCCCGCCGAGATCGGCGACAAGTCGGCCGCCGACAGCAACGGCAAGATCAAGGTGGCGGGGAAGCTGCTCAGCCCGGCCCCGACGGCGTACGCCTTCGCCAAGGGCAACGACAAGCTGCGCGAGGCGCTGAACAAGGGCCTCGACGAGGTGATCGCCGACGGCACGTGGAGCCGCCTGCAGGCCCAGTACTACCCGGGCCGCCCGATCCCCGCCGACTTCAAGCCGGGCAGCGGCACCGTCCCGGTGCCGTCGGCCTCGGCCGCCTCCTGACACGTACTGACGACGAGCGAGCGGGACGGTAGGAGAACACGATGGATCCGTTGAGCACCCTGTGGGAGACCTTCTTCGACTGGGACTCCATGCGCGAGGCGCTGCCCGAGATGCTGACGGTCGGGCTGCCCAACACGCTGATCCTCGCGATCTCCGCCGCCCTGCTCGGCTCGGTGCTGGGCATGGGGCTGGCCGTCGCCGGCATCTCGCGTACCCGATGGTTGCGCTGGCCGGCGCGGGTCTACACCGACGTGTTCCGCGGCCTGCCGGCCGCGGCGACCATCCTGCTCATCGGCGTCGGTCTGGCGCCGCTGGGCATGGAGGTGTGGGGCCCCAACCCGTATCCCCTGGGCATCCTGGCGCTGTCGCTGATCGCGGCGGCCTACATCGGCGAGATCTTCCGCTCCGGCATCCAGTCGGTGGAGGCCGCCCAGTTGGAGGGGGCCCGGGCGCTGGGCCTGTCCTGGGGCGAGGCGATGCGCCTGGTGATCGTGCCGCAGGGCATCCGCCGGGTGCTGCCGGCCTGGGTGAACCAGCTGATCGCGCTGATCAAGGACTCCAGCCTGGTCTACTTCCTCGGCCTGCTGGCCAGCCAGCGGGAGCTGTTCCGGATCGGGCAGGACTACGCGGCGAACACCGGCAACCAGTCGGCGCTGCTGCTGGCCGGCCTGTTCTACCTGGCGCTGACCGTGCCGCTGACCCACGTCGTGAACTGGATCGACCGGCGGCTGCGGCACGGCCGGCAGGCCGCCGCGCCCGCCGACGCCGACGCCGACGACGACCTCGACCTGGCGCTGCCGGGCCCGGCGGGAGGAAACCAGCGATGAGCATCGACACGACGACCTCGGTGAGCCTGAGCGTCCGCGACGTGCACCTGGCCTTCGGGTCGCACCGGGTGCTGCGCGGCGTGGACCTGGACGTCGCGCGGGGCGCGACGGCCTGCGTGATCGGCCCGTCCGGCTCGGGCAAGTCCACGCTCCTGCGCGCCATCAACCGGCTCATCGAGCCCGACCGGGGCGACGTGCTGCTCGACGGGCGCAGCGTGCTGGGCGACGACCCGGACGCCCTGCGGCAGCGGGTCGGCATGGTCTTCCAGCAGTTCAACCTCTTCCCGCACATGAGCGTGCTACGCAACATCACCCTCGCGCTGCGCCGGATCAGGAAGCTTGGTGAGGACGAGGCGGCGGCGGTCGCCCGCGACCACCTGGAGCTGGTGGGGCTCGCGGCCAAGGCCGACGCCCGGCCGGCGCACCTGTCGGGCGGGCAGCAGCAGCGGGTCGCGATCGCCCGCGCGCTGGCGTTGCGGCCGCAGGTGATGCTCTTCGACGAGGCGACCTCGGCTCTGGACCCGGAGCTGGTCAAGGGGGTGCTGGGGCTGATGGCCGAGCTGTCCGCCGGCGGCATGACGATGGTGGTGGTCACCCACGAGATGGGCTTCGCCCGCGAGGTCGCCGACACCGTCGCGTTCATGGATCGCGGCGTGGTGTTGGAGGCCGGCGAGCCGGCCGCGATCTTCGAGGGGGCGGAGCACCCCCGGCTGCGCCGCTTCCTCTCCCAGGTGCTCTGACCCGCCGCGGCGCCCCACCGGGGAGGACCAGGTAGGCGCGGGACGCCAGACAGTCGTGGATCCGACGGAGAGGCGGTCAGGGGCACGGCCGAACACCTCGTCGCCAGCGTGACCGCCTGACCGTCGGTGAGCCCGACGACGTACGGACGCGCGGTGCCGTAGTCCCCCCGCTCGGTGCGACCCGATCACCCGACCGTCGGCGAAGCGTCCCTGTCGGAGGATGGCCGGACGCCGGTCCACGCCGCTGACCCGCCCGTACCGGTCTGCGCTGCCTGGTGACGCCCCCTGGCGGTCCGCGCTGTCGGCGGTCCGGGCAGCCGGCTCGTCCACCGGCCGGGACCCCTGGTGTCGGAGAACCCGACGACCCACGGCCACCTGCGCGTCGCTGCCCGTGATCCTCAACCTCGGCACGGACGGTCACCCAGACGACTCCTTATTGACCAGCGGCGGAGGTCTGGGCAATATCTTCCACAACACAGGCGGCCACTGGAGTTTCCTTTCACGCACCCCCTTCCCACCCCCGACCCGGCCGCACAGGAGATGCCATGCACCTCGACCACTCCGAACTGGACCGTCGGACCCTGCTGCGGGCCGGCCTCGGCGCCGCCGCGGTCGCGGTCGTCGGAAGCGAACTCGCCTTCCCGGCCGCCGCGCAGGCGGACCCCGGCGCCGACCTGGACTGGATCTACAGCTGCGACGAGTGGGGCGCGCGTCCGCCGGCGGACCCGCTGTCGGTCAGCGCCATCCCCACCAACAAGATCATCGTGCACCACATGGCGTTCCCGAACGTCACCGACTACTCCGAGGCGCAGGCGATCAAGCTGGCCCGCGACTGCCAGGACCTGCACATGGACGGCAACCGCTGGTCCGACACCGGCCAGCACTTCACCGTCAGTCGCGGTGGATACGTCATGGAGGGGCGCCGGGGCAGCCTGGAGCGGCTGCAGGCCGGCGACCGGCAGATGATCTCGGCGCACTGCCCGGGCGAGAACGGCCGGGCGATCGGCATCGAGAACGAGGGCACGTACGTCACCGAGACGCCGCCGGAGGCGTTGCTGGACTCGCTGGTCAAGCTCTGCACGACCATCTGCCGGCAGTACGGTCTGCACGCCCACGACATCTTCGGGCACTGGGACTTCCGCACCACGCAGTGCCCCGGCGCCGCCTTCTACCGCCAGTTCCCCGTCCTGCGCCGCCGGGTGTTCGAGGCCCTCGACACCGACCTGGCGGACGTGCCGGCCCGCCGCTGGCCGGACCTGTGGCGGTTCGTCGGCTCGCCGTCGGTGCGGGTCGTGCAGTACCTGCTGACCCACCGCGGCTACACCGTGCCGGTCAACAGCGTCTTCGACGCCGCCACCGTCGCGGCCGTGCAGGACTGGCAGTACCGCAACGGCATCCCGGTCGACGTCGACGCCACCCTTACCGCGCCGACCTGGGAGACGCTGGCGCCGGAGCTCGACAAGGACGCCGCCGGCATCCCGGTCAGCGCCGCCCAGTTCATGCTCAACTTCAAGGGGTGGGCGGACGTCGCCGTCACCGGTGAGTACGACCACGCCACCAAGAAGGCCGTCCAGGACCTCCAGGCGCTGCACGGCCTGCCCCGCGACGGCAAGCTCACCACCAACACGTGGTGCGTCCTCGTCGGCGGCGTCGTGCGCCACTCCTTCCGGCACTGACCGCCCGCGGCCCGTGGGACGGCCTGCCGCTCCCACGGGCCGCGGAACGCGGGCGCGCCTCGCCCCCACCCGGCCCCTGATCTGCGACGATGACGCCATCACGACCGGAGGAGGGTGCTGTGGCGTCTCGGCTCAACCCGTACATCAGCTTCCCGGGCACCGCACGGGAGGCGATGGAGTTCTACCAGCGTGTGTTCGGCGGCTCGCTGTCGATGAGCACCTTCGGCGAGTTCGGCACCGACGATCCCGCGCTGGCCGACAAGATCATGCACGCGATGTTGCAGACCGACCGGGGCTACACCCTGATGGCCTCGGACACCGCGCCGGGGATGGAACACAACCCGGGCAACAACGTCGCCGTCAGCCTCAGCGGCGACGACGCCGACGAGCTGCGCGGCTACTGGGAGAAGCTCGCCGACGGCGGCACGGTGACCATGCCGCTGGAGAAGCAGATGTGGGGCGACGAGTTCGGCATGTGCGTCGACCGCTTCGGCACCAGCTGGATGGTGGACATCGGCCAGCCCCAGGGCTGATCCCGGGGAGCGCTCCCGCGGCCCGGCGGGCCGGCCGGAGGTGTAGCGGCGACGCGACCGGGTACCGACCGCTGTCCGACGGGTCCGCGGCGCGCCGCACCGGCGCGCCCGGGCCCGCCAGCCGCCGGTCAGGGGGTGCACCGATGCCGTCGACGCCGCCGGCCGCGCCGGCCGCCGGGACCCCTGCCGGCAGCGCGACGCCGCCGCACCCGCCTGCCGCCCGCCCCGCCGGGGCCCCCTCCGGCTGCCGGGGGCCGCGCCGGCGGCGGCCCCGGACGCCGAGGCCGCGCCGGCCGCCGGGCCGATGAGCGGCGTCCGGAACCTGCGGGTCCGACCGGATCTGCTCTACGTGGCGAGCGGCTGGAGCACGCTGGTCACCGACGTGCGCGGCCGGATCACCGGCGCCGGCCCGCAGGGCTTCTTCGCGCACAACACCCGGGTGCTCAGCACGGAGCGCCTCGCCGTGGACGGCTGCGAGCCGGTGCCGTTCAGCACGGCCAACGTCGCCGGCCACGCCCAGCTCTCGTACGCCGCACTCGGCGACGGTGAGGCACTGCCCTCCCGCGCGGCCTACCTCCTGGTGGAGCGCTTCGTCGGCGAGGGGCTGCGCACCCGGCTGACCGTGGTCAGCTACGCCCCGGAGCCGCTGGAACTGGAACTGCGGATCGATCTCGCCGCCGACTTCGCCGACACCAGCGAGGCCGAGTCCGGCCGCCGGGTGCAGTCGGGCGCGGTCGACGCGAGCTGGCACCCCGACGACCGCGAGCTGCGCCTGACCTACCGGTGCGACGGCCTCGACCGGGCGGTGGCGATCGGCGTACACGCGGATTCGCCCGTCCGGTACGTGGACGACGCCGTCCTGGTCGCGGTCGCGGTGCCGCCCCGGGGTCGGGCCGGGTGGAACTCGTGGTCGAGCCGGTCTTCGAGGGACGGCGTCTCGCCGCGCCGCCGCCGACCTTCGCCGAGCCGGACGACGACGCGGCCCGCGCCCGCGCCCACCTCGCCCGGGAACTGACCCGGCTGAGCAGCAGCAACTTCGACGTCACGGCGGCCTGGCGGTGCGCGGTCGACGACCTGGCGGTGCTGCCGCTGGGCGAGCCGGCCGGGCCGACGGCGCCGATGGCCGGCCTGCCGATCTACCAGGAGATCTTCGGCCGCGACACGATGACCGCGTCGTGGCAGGCCCTGCTCGCCGGGCCGACGATGCTGGCGGACAGCCTGCGGCTCAACGCCGGCCACCTCGGGCGGCGCATCGACGACTGGCGCGACGAGGAGCCCGGCAAGCCGTTGCACGAGGCCCGCCGGGGCCCGGTGTCCGCGCTCGGGCTCGACCCGTTCAGCGGCTACTACGGCGACTGGTCGACCGCGCCGGACCTGCTGATCTTCCTCGGGCAGTACTTCGCGTGGACGGGGGATCTCGACACGGTGCGGGACCTGCTGCCGGTCGCGCGCCGCGCCCTGGACTGGATCGACCGGTACGGCGACCCCGACCGGGACGGCTTCCTCGAATACCACTGCCGGTCCCGGGCCGGGCTGAAGAACCAGGGCTGGAAGGACTCCGACACCGCGATCGTCGACGAGCACGGCGAGGTGGTGCCCAACCCGATCGCGACCAGCGAGCTGCAGGCGTACTGGTACGCCGCGCTGCGGCACGCCGCCGTGGTGTTCGCCGCGGCCGGTCACCCCGCGCTCGGCGCCCGGCTGGTCAGCCGGGCCACCGTCCTTCGTCGCCGCTTCCACCGCGCCTACTGGATGCCCGAGCGGGGCTGTCACGCCATGGCGCTCGACCCGGACAAGCGGCAGGTGCGTTCGGTCAACTCCAACGACGGTCACCTGCTCGCCACCGGGATCGTGCCGGCCCGGCTCGCTCCCCTGGTCGCCGACCGCCTGCTGGCCGACGACATGTTCAGCGGCTGGGGGGTGCGCACCCTGTCGTCGGCGCACCCGGCGTACAACCCGTTCAGTTACCACCGGGGCAGCGTCTGGCCGGTGGAGGCGGGCACGATCGGCCTCGGGCTGGCCCGGTACGGCTGCTGGGAGCACCTGCACCGGCTCGCCGAGGGGATGTTCGCCGCGGCGGCGCTCTTCACCGAGCACCGCCTGCCGGAGGTGCTCAGCGGCCTGCCGCGCGACGACGCGCACCCGCACCCCGGCGTCTACCCGAACTCGTGCTCCCCGCAGGCGTGGTCCGCCAGCGCGGTCGTCGCGCTCATCCAGGCGCTGCTGGCGCTGCGCCCGGCCGCGCCGCTGCGGACGATCTTCGTCGACCCGCACCTGCCCGAGTGGCTGCCGGACCTCGTCCTCGAGGGCGTGCAGGTCGGCGGGCGCACCGTCGACCTGACCGTCCGGCGTGGACGCGGCGGGCGTACGTCGCTGCGCGCCCGCGGCGACCGGATCGCGGTGGTGCGTCGGCCCACGCTCCAGGCGATGTCCGCCCGCCGGCACCGCCCCTGACCGGCCGCGGATCGGGGCCGCCGGCGCCGCCGCCCGCTCGAAACGCCCGGACGGGCCCGGTTCGTGACGAACCTCGCGGTCGTCACCGCCCGACCGGCGTCCCCGCACCGTACGCGCTGCTGTCGGCGCAGGTCTGATAGCGGCGGAACCAGCCAGCGGGACTAGGATCCTGTCGTGGCCGACGCGGGGCTCATCCAGGACGACGAGCGGTTACGCCGTCTCGAGGCGGTGACCGACGCTGCCCTGTCCCGGCTCGACGCGGCCGACCTCTTCGACGAGCTGCTCGATCGCGTCCGGGATCTGCTCGGCGTCGACACCGCGGCCATCCTGCTGCTGGACGCGCACGCCCAGCAGCTCGTGGCCACCGCCGCCAAGGGTCTCGAGGAGGAGGTCCGGCGAGGTTTCCGCGTCTCGGTCGGCCGGGGTTTCGCCGGCCGGATCGCGCTGACCCGACAGCCGGTGGTCGTCGAGGAGGTCACGCCCGGCACGGTGGTCAACCCCATCCTGCTGGCGATGGGCCTGACGTCGCTGCTGGGCGTGCCGATATTCGCCCGTGGTGAGCTCATCGGCGTGCTGCACGTCGGCACGCTGCGTCACCGCCGGTTCACCGCGGACGACGTCCGCCTGCTGGAGCTGGTCGCCGACCGGGCGAGCCTGGCCCATTTCGCCCGGGCGAACAACCTGGCACAGACCGCCGCCCTCGCCCTGCAGCGCAGCCTGCTGCCCAACCAACTGCCCGAGGTGCCCGGTCTGGCCATGGCCGCCCGGTACGTGCCCGGTCACGTCGCCGGCGTCGGCGGGGACTGGTACGACGTGTTCAGCCTGCCGTCGGGCTGGCTGGGGCTGGTGATCGGCGACGTGTCGGGGCACGGCCTGCAGTCGGCCGTGGTGATGGGGCGCGTCCGTAGCGCGCTGCGCGCGTACGCGCTGGTCTGCGACGATCCGGCGGAGGCGTTGACACTGCTGGACCGGAAGGTCTCCCACTTCGAGGCCGGCAGCCTGACCACGGCCCTCTACGTCATGGTCTCCCCCGACCGGAGCAGGATCCGGATCTCCACCGCCGGGCACCTGCAACCCGTCCTCGCCGTGCCGGGCCGGCCGGGCGCCCTGGTCCCGGTCCACGTCGACCCTCCGCTCGGCACGGGTCGCCGACCGGCCGCCCGCCGGCAGACCGAGGTGGATCTTCCGCCGGGGGCCGTGCTGGCCTGCTTCACCGACGGGCTCGTCGAACGCCGCGACGAGGTCATCGACGTCGGTGTCCAGCAGCTCGTCGACGCGGTCCGGCCGGACCCTCCCGAGGAGGTCTGCCGGACCGTCATGGCGGCCCTCGGCGTCGAGCAACCGACCGACGACATCGCCCTGCTGGTCGTCCGTCGGCAGCCGACGCACGGCTGATCCGGTAGCCGGAGGGGGCGCGCCGGGGGTCAGCCGGCGGCACGGGGCTGGCCGGGTCCGCCCCGCCGGCCCGTTTGGCGGAGGGCGATCGCGGAAAGAGTGGCGGGCATGAAGTGGGCAAGTCGAGCCGTACCCGCCGCCGTCGCCGCCGTCACGGCCCTCGCCGCGCGCGACCTGATCCAGCGCGACCACGCGTTGCTGCGCAACTTCCCGGTCCTCGGCCGGGCCCGCTACCTGCTCGAGTCGATCGGGCCGGAGCTGCGCCAGTACATCGTCGCGGGCAACAACGAGGAACGCCCGTTCACCCGCGACCAGCGCCGCTGGGTGTACGCGTCGGCGAAGCAGCAGAACAACTACTTCGGCTTCGGCACCGACAACGACATCGAGTTCACCCCCGGCTATCCGATCATCAAGCACCGCACCTTCGGCCGCGCCGTACCGCCGTCCACTCCGGGTGCCGGACACGACGTGCGGCTGCCGTGCGCGAAGGTGCTCGGCGCCGCCCGGGGCCGGGCCCACGCCTTCCGGCCCGAGTCGGTGGTGAACATCTCCGGGATGAGCTTCGGCTCGCTCTCCGGCAACGCCGTGGAGGCCCTCAACCGGGGCGCGGCGCTGGCGGGCTGCCTGCAGAACACCGGCGAGGGTGGGCTGTCCCCGTACCACCGCAAGGGCGGTGACCTGGTCTTCCAGATCGGCACGGCGTACTTCGGCTGCCGGGACGAGCAGGGCCGGTTCAGCCTCGACCGGCTCAGGGACCTCGTCGCCGGGGCGCCCGTACGGGCGCTGGAGGTCAAGCTCAGCCAGGGCGCCAAGCCCAGCCTCGGTGGCCTGCTGCCGGCCGCCAAGGTCTCCGCGGAGATCGCCGCGACCCGGGGCATCGCGCCGGGGCGGGACTGCGTGAGCCCGTCCCGGCACGCCGAGTTCTCCGACTGCGACAGCCTGCTCGACTGGGTGGAGCTGCTCGCCGCCGAGACCGGCCTGCCGGTGGGCATCAAGTCCGCGGTGGGCGACCTCGGCTTCTGGGAGGAGCTGGCCACCCTGATGCGCGACACCGGGCGCGGGGTCGACTTCGTCACCGTCGACGGCGGCGAGGGCGGCACCGGCGCCGCGCCGTTGATCTTCACCGACTCGGTGTCGCTGCCGTTCCAGCAGGGCTTCACCCGGGTCTACAAGGTCTTCGCGGAACGCGACCTGCACGAGCAGGTGGTCTTCGTGGGCGCCGGCAAGCTCGGCCTGCCCGACAACGCCGTGGTGGCGTTCGCGCTCGGCTGCGACATGGTCAACGTCGGCCGGGAGGCGATGCTGGCGATCGGCTGCATCCAGGCCCAGAAGTGCCACACCGACACGTGCCCCACCGGCGTCGCCACGCAGAACCCGTGGCTCGCCCGGGGCCTCGACCCGACCCGGAAGTCGGTCCGCGCGGCCAACTACATCAGGACGCTGCGGCGGGACCTGGTCAAGGTCGCCGAGGCGTGCGGCGTCGAGCATCCGGGTCTGATCGACACCGACGCCATCGAGGTCCTCGACGGCCGCACCGCCTCCCACCCGCTGCACGAGGTGTACGGGTACCGTCCCGGCTGGGGTCTGCCGTCCGCCGCCGACCGGGCGGAGATCGTACGCCTGATGACGGCGGAGGCACCGCGGGGCGGCAGCGCCCCGCCCTCGCCGACCGCGATGCCGTGATCGCCTGTCAGCTGCGCGTCATGGGCTCCTACGTCAACCAGGGAGCGCCGCCGATCGCGACAGCCACTCCCGGGCCAACATCGCGAACACGAGCCGGTCGGCCCACTCGCCGCGGAACAGGTAGCTCTCGACATGCCGCGCCTCGCACCGCATCCCGAGCCGGGTCATCAGCCGGGCCGACGCCTCGTTGCCGGCGTGGCACCGGCCGTAGACGCGGTGCAGGCCGAACTCCTCGAAGCCCCATCCCAGCAGCGCCACCACGGCCTCGGTGGCCAGCCCCCGGCCTGCGAACTCCGGGTTGAAGACGTACCCGATCTCGGCGGTGCGGTCGGCCTGGCTCCGCCAGACCAGCTCGACGGTTCCGGTCACCCGCCCGTCCCACTCGGCGGCCAAGGTCAGGATGTCGCCCTCGGCACGCAGCCCGTCCTCGCGGGTCATCGTCGCCACCGACTCCCGCGACTGCTCGCGGCTGCGCGGCTCGTTGCCGAGCATCCAGCGGCACACGTCGGGCCGGCGCTGGTACGCGTACACGTCGTCGAGGTCGTCCATCGTGACCGGCCGGAGGGTGAGCCGGCGCGCGCGAATCGGAGTGAACACGGCCGGAGCGTACGGGATCCGGCCCCGAATTTGCGCCGTAGGCCAGAGGCACTGAGCGGCTCAGTCGTGGAGAGTGACGTTGGGCAGTGGGCGGCCAGTGGCGTCGAACAACGCGGCTCCACAATCGCAGCGCTCGTCGGCCAGGGTCTGGGTCGCCGACAGTTGCCAGACCAGCATCTCCGAGCAGTTCGGGCAGTCCAGGCTGACCAGGGTCTCTTCGGGTTCCGAGCCCCAGGCCCGCACCGGGAGGCCCTGGTGCATCAACCCGGTCAACTCACGCTCACCGGTCAGCGCGACCAGTACCTCGTAGGTGTCGGTGCCGTTGTCCCGCACCACGAGCGTGCAGCCGAGATCTGCCAGCACACCGGACAGATGATCGAGCTGGCGGACCGGGAAATCACCGCGGCGCAGAGTCGGGTCGGCCTCGACCGCGTGGTAGAGGACGTTGGTGTCGACGTCTGTCGGCTCCGCCCCGAAGGCCCGTACCCGACCAGCCACGAACGCCGCCAGCTGGCCTGGGTGATCCTCACCGGTCCAGTCCATCGTGAACATCACACTGTCGACCCGGACCCCCCGGACCCGCTCGCCGGGGGTCAGGACCAGCTCTTCCAGCTCCGCCACGACGATCACGCTATCAACCGCCGGGCGGCTCGCTCCGTCAACGGGCATGGCGCTGAAGCCGATGGTCGTCGGCGGTGGTGAGCCAAGAGCCGTCGCCGAGCGGTTCGAAGTCGTACTGTTCAGCAGACAACGGGGCCAGCTGCCCTCGGACCTCGCCGGTTCGCGGGTCGACGATGTACCGCTCGAACCACTCCTCCTCATCGTCGGCCTCGCCGATGACGGTCACAACGGCGGTGTCGTCGCCGAGGTAGCCGCCAACCCACTCGACGAACACGCCGTCGGGATCATGGCCGAGCGACTCCGCCGTCACTCGCGCGACGACTGCGCCGTCGGGATACGCATGGAAAGCGGCGTCCTGCTGATCGTGGTCCACGGTCATGAAATGGCGGCCGTCCGGCGCTACGTCGACAAGGACCCGATCCGGCCACGGATACTCGGTCAGCTCGATCCGACCGTTCTCGAAGCGGCCCCGGTAGATCAGCGAGCCATCCTGCCCCTCCCCCACGTTCAGCAGCATGTGCCTACCGTCCGGATGGGTGAAGTGCCTGCCCCCGTGGCCGGCCGAACACAAGTCCACCTGCGCCATCACCCGGCCGGTACCCGCGTCGACGGCCAACCACTGATCGGCGCCGGTGCCGCGCGCCGTCGCGTCAGGTCGGAACACCCACACGATCATTCCGTCCAAGGAGTAGGCGCAGCAGCTATGGGCGAACCACGGTGCCGCGGCGGGGATGAAGTCGCGCTGCCACAGCCGCCGTCCGGCACGGTCGATACACGTCACGTGGTCGGGCATCGCGTACACCGCGCGGCTCAGGTCGGGCGCTACGGCATGGTCGTCCAACTCCATGTGCGCCCCAACGGGAAAGGTCGCTGCGGGCACCACGTCCGACACCGGCGCTGAGCCGACAGGAATCTCGTAGGCCAGCACAAGCCCGTCCCGGTACCGGGATCGCACCCGAAATTGCGTCATGGCGCAGGACGGTAACCGGCCCGAAGGCGGGACTCGTGACCGACGTGCCAGCTCCGGCCTGACAGCTCGGCGTTGCAGATCTCGGCCAGGACGTTCTTCACCCGGGGTGGGCGGACTTCGGTGGTGCGGCGAGGACGGTGGCGACCTTGTGCACCCAGTCCCTGCGCCGGCCCGAGCGGCTTCCGGTGCAGGTGCCCGCCGTGTTTCCTGCGTGGTCTATCTGGACCAGGACCGGCGGCCCGACATGTCCTGACCACAGCGACGACGGCGGGGTGCCTCCCGCGGCGCAGGGCGACGTCGTCCACGCTCAGCACCGCCGGCGCTGGGGCAGGTTGGGTGCCCGGGGAGGCCGACTGGCTGGTCCCCGGGCACCCCGAGCAGGCTGAGGGTTACCGGCAGGCCGGGTACGGGTTCAGCCTGAAGGACGCGGTGGCGCCCACGCCCTTCTTGATCTTGACGTCGGCGGTGTCCGCGCGCCAGCCGTCGCTGCTGGCGATTACGGTGACCGGGCTCTGGTGCTTGTCCAGCCAGAGCGCGTAGCCGCCGTCGGGGCCGGTCTTCAGCACCTCCGTGACGTCGCCTGAGGTGACCACCACCGTGGCACCCTCCAGAGGCGTGCCACCCGCGCACGAGGCCCTGGTCACCACGCCGCTGAGCTTGCCGAAGCGGGCGGGCGCCTCGACGATCATCGTCACCTTCACCGGGTCGACCAGGTCGCCGGCGTCGGTGCCGATCCTGAACGCCGCGGTGAAAGTGCCGGGCTGGGCCACTCCCGCGCTGTCCATGGTGACGGTCACCGTCCGGGTCTGCCCGGGCTGCAGGTCGAACTGGGCGGGGTCGGCCGACAGCCAGGGCACGTCGTCGCCGCACGCGTCGTAGCCAGGAAGCACCTCAGCCGCCGTTACGCCGGCGAAGTCGCCGGTCGAACCGCCGACCCGGTAGAAGCCGCACGCGCTGCCGCCCCGCCGCAGAAGCTGGCTGGAGTTGGGCAGCGACGTCCAGCTGGAGGTCTGCGGGTCGAACCGGAAACCCACGTTGGTCAGGCCTTCGGCGGTGGAACCGCCGGAGACGAGCAGCTGGCCGCCCGCAGCGGCGTAGCCCGAGCCCCACAGTGCGGTGGGCATGGGCGCCAGGGCGCTCCAGCTGTCGGTGGCCGGGTTGTACGCATGCAGGTTTGCGGTGACTCCCGCGCCGTCGCTGAGCCCGCCCGCGCAGTAGATCTTCCCGGCGATCGCGCCGCACGACAGCCAGGAGATCTCCTGCGGGTAGGCCGCCTTGGCCGTCCACGCGTCGGTCTTGGGGTCGTAGGACTGGACGGTGGTCTTGCCGCAGTAGCGGTCGTCGCAGCCGCCGACGACGTACAGCTTGTCGTCTACGACCGCCGCGGCCGAGGCGGCCAGCGGCTCGGGATTCGGCGCTGCCTTACTCCATGCGCCCGTCGCCGGGTCGAACACCTCGACGTCCATGGCCGTGCCGCCGGTGTCTGCCCAGCCACCGACGACGTACAGCTTGCCGCCGACGAAGGCGCCCGTGGGCTTTTCCCTCGGCCTGGAGAGCGGCGCGATCGCGGCCCATGCCTGGGTAGCCGGGTCGTAGGCGTAGCCCGCGGCGGTCATGGCGCTCCCGGTGACTCCGGCGACGGAGTACACCTTGCCCTCGTGGACGGCCGTCAGGTTGTCCATGATCGGGATGGGGTACGCCGCCACGTCCGCCCACGGCGCGGCCGCGGCCTCCACCATCGCCCCTGGCTGGGCCGTTGTCTCGGGGTCCGCGAGCCGGTGCCAGCCGCCCTGCGTCGGGACGACCTTCGCCGGTACGGCGGCAGCGCCCTGAACCTCGGCGGCTCCCTGGATCGTGAAGGTGCCGGTCGCTTCGGACACGGTGACGCGCCTGGCCGTGGCCGAGGAGTTGGTGACGGTGAAGGTGGCCTGGCTGGCCTCGCCCATCGGATGAGTCACGGTCAGTTCGCCGGGAGAGACCACGATGTCCGGCGACGCGGCGTACGCGCTCGACGCCGTGGACAGTAGCGCGACCAGGGCGAGGGCGGTCCCCGCCCGCGTGAGGGGTTTCATGACAGTTCCTATCTGTGCGGTCTTCATCGGGCCGAACACCCGCCCGCCGGCTTCAGCGTCAGCTCCGCCCTGGCCGCGCCCTGCGTGACGTGGACGGTCATGACGGCCGAGGTGAAGCCGTCCTTGCTGGCGATGATGCGGACGTCGGGCTTGCCGGCGACCGGCAGCCAGACGACGGCCTTGCCCTCGGCGCCGCTCTTGCGGGCGGCCGAGCCGATCTCCACACGATCGCGGCCGTGCCGAGCCCGGACCACATGGCGTACGCGACGCCGACCGGGATGTCCCGCACCGCGAGGGAGAGCATCCC
>NZ_JBFAVI010000122.1:0-21232 GCF_040679695.1 Micromonospora sp. NPDC052213 | reverse complement strand
ATCAAGCCTGACCGCCCGGAGCCGGGCACGGCGGGCCACACCCCCACCACCACGCACCGCAACCCACACCCCCACCACGACCGCACAGCGACCTCACCCGCGCCACGACAGCGCAGCGACCCTCACCCGCGTCAGGACAGCACAGCGAGCCACAACGCCACCAAGCCGACGAGCCACGACGCAGAGCAACCGCCGATCACACCCCGCAGCCCCACCGCCGGTACTAGCCTCGACGACAGGGCCGGGCGCGACGCCTGCGGAGGTGATGCCGGATGGCCGCAGCCACCGAGGCGGCCGTGCTGGTCGGGCTCGGCTCGGAGCGCAACCTGCCGGTGGTCAGGCTGGCCGCGCAGGAGGCCGCCGCGCACGGCCGCCCGCTGTGCCTGCTGCACGCGTTCAACTGGACGGCCGCGCTGGAGGCCCCGTCGATCGCGGGGCCACGCGCCGAGGCCGAGGATCTGATCTCCAGGGCCGCCGAGATCGCCGCCGAGGTCGAGCCGGCGCTGCCGGTCAGCAGCGAGATCGTCGAGGGTGCCGTCGTCGCCACCCTGGTCCGCCGGTCGGAGTCGGCGTTCCTGCTCGCCATCGGAGACGCCGGCATGGCGGCCTGCGGCGACTGCGTGCCGGCCGACGTGCCGGCGGTGCAGCTCGCCGCCCGGGCCGGATGTCCGGTGCTGGTGGCCCGCCGGGATCCGCCGCCGCAGGGCCCGGTGCTGGTCGGGGTGGACGGTTCCGCCAGTTCCCGGGGCGCGTTGGAGTGGGCGTTCGAGTGCGCGGCCCGGCGGGAGTCGCGACTGTTGGCCGTCCGGGTCGTCGAGCCGGAGGAAGGCACGGAGGACCCCGGCCTGCTCGTCGAGTTGGTGGCGCGGTACGCGCGCCGGTTCCCGTCGGTGCCGGCGGAGTGCCACACGATCCGCGGCGACCCCGGTACCGTCCTGGTCGAACAGTCCCGCTCGGCGCAGGTGGCGCTGGTCGCCGCTCGGGGCGACGAGCCGTGGCGGGGCATGCTCGGCGCGGTGAGCCAGGCGCTGCTCTACCACTCCCCCGCGCCGGTGATCGTGGTGCGCGGGTTGACGGGGGTGCCGGTGGACGGGGCGTAACGCCCGCCCGGCGCGGGACCAACGGCCCTGATCCACATCGGCGCCGACCGGCGAAGCTGGGACCGGCCCGGACGAATCCGCGCTCCGAGGATGCAGGATTCCCCTATCCGCGAGAGGCTCATGCAGTATGGACACCGCTCTCGACCTGCACAGCCCCCTGACCGAAGACGAGCTGCGCCGGCTGGACGCCTACTGGCGGGCGGCGAACTATCTGACCGTCGGGCAGATCTACCTGCTGGACAATCCGCTGCTCCGCGAGCCGCTGGCGCCCGAGCACGTCAAGCCGCGGCTGCTCGGCCACTGGGGCACCAGCCCCGGGCTGAACCTGCTCTACGCCCACCTCAACCGGGTGATCGTCGCCCGTGACCTGCGGGCCATGTTCGTGACCGGTCCCGGCCACGGCGGCCCGGCGATCGTCGCGAACACCTGGCTGGAGGGCACCTGGAGCGAGCGGTACCACCACATCGGCCGCGACGAGGCCGGCATGGCCGGGCTGTTCCGCCAGTTCTCCTTCCCCGGCGGCGTCCCGAGCCACGTGGCGGCGGAGGTGCCGGGTTCGATCCACGAGGGCGGCGAGCTGGGGTACGCGCTGAGCCACGCCTACGGCGCGGCGTTCGACAACCCCGACCTGCTGGTCGCCTGCGTCATCGGGGACGGGGAGGCGGAGACCGGCCCGCTCGCGGGGAGCTGGCTCTCCAACGTGTTCCTCAACCCGGCCCGCGACGGCGCGGTGCTGCCCGTCCTGCATCTCAACGGCTACAAGATCGCCGGCCCGACCGTGCTGGACCGGATCCCCGAGGGCGACCTGCTGGACATGATGCGCGGCTTCGGCTACCAGCCGTACGTGGTGGCCGGTGACGACCCGGCGACCGTGCACCAGACGCTCGCCGCCACGCTGGACCGGGCGCTGGACGAGATCGCCGACATCCAGCGGCGGGCCCGCTCCGGGGGCACCGTCGAGCGTCCCCGCTGGCCGATGATCGTCCTGCGTACGCCGAAGGGCTGGACCGGGCCGCGGGACGTCGACGGCAAGCAGGTGGAGGGCACCTACCGCGCGCACCAGGTGCCCCTGGCGGAGGTACGGAAGAACCCGGAGCACCTGGCCGAGTTGGAGCGCTGGCTGCGCAGCTACCGCCCGGAGGAACTCTTCGACGCGACCGGCGCGCCGGTGGCCGAGCTGGCCGAGCTGCCCCCGACGGGCGAGCGGCGGATGAGCGCCAACCCGGTCACCAACGGCGGGCTGGTGCTGCGCGACCTGAGGCTGCCGGACTTCCGCGACTACGCCGTCGACGTGCAGCGGCCCGGCGAGACCGTGGCCGGGGCCACGGGCGTGCTGGGCCCGTGGATACGCGACGTGATCACCGCCAACCCGGAGACGTTCCGCCTGTTCGGCCCGGACGAGGTCGCCTCGAACCGGCTGGGCGCGGCGTTCGAGGTCACCGACCGGGCGTGGATGGCCGGGACGGTGCCCGGCGACGAGCACCTCTCGCCGGACGGGCGGGTGATGGAGGTCCTCTCCGAGCACCTGTGCCAGGGCTGGCTGGAGGGCTACCTGCTCACCGGCCGGCACGGCATCTTCACCAGCTACGAGGCGTTCATCCACATCGTCGACTCGATGGTCAACCAGCACGCCAAGTGGCTGAAGGTGACCCGGGGCATCCCGTGGCGCGCGCCGGTGGCGTCGCTGAACTACCTGCTGTCGAGCCACGTGTGGCGGCAGGACCACAACGGCTTCTCCCACCAGGACCCGGGCTTCATCGACCACGTGATGAACAAGAAGGCCGAGGTGGTGCGGGTCTACCTGCCGCCGGACGCGAACACCCTGCTCTCGACGATGGACCACTGCCTGCGCAGCCGGCACTACATCAACGTGGTGGTGGCCGGCAAGCAGCCCGCGCCGAACTGGCTGTCGATGGACGAGGCGGTCATGCACTGCCGGCGGGGCATCGGCATCTGGGACTGGGCCAGCACGGACGGCGGCGAGGAGCCGGACGTCGTGCTCGCCTGCGCCGGCGACGTGCCGACGCTGGAGACGCTGGCCGCCGCCGACCTGCTGCACAAGCACCTGCCGGAGCTGAAGGTGCGGGTGGTCAACGTGGTCGACCTGATGCGCCTGCAACCCCCGACGGAGCACCCGCACGGGCTGTCGGACAAGGAGTTCGACACGATCTTCACGCGGGACAGGCAGGTCATCTTCGCCTACCACGGCTACCCGTGGCTGATCCACCGGTTGACCTACCGCCGGACCAACCACGACAACCTGCACGTGCGCGGCTACAAGGAGGAGGGCACCACCACCACGCCGTTCGACATGGTGATGCTCAACGACCTGGACCGCTTCCACCTGGTCATCGACGTGATCGACCGGGTGCCGGGGCTGGCCGCCCGGGCCGCCCACCTGCGGCAGGACATGGTCGACGCGCGCCAGTCCTGCCGGGATTACACCCGCCGCTACGGCGAGGACGACCCTCGGGTCGCAGAATGGCGCTGGGTCCGCGAGACGGAGGCCGGTCTGGAGAGTGGGGCATGAGCGGCAACGAGATCCTGGTCGGCTACGACGGCTCCTCCGACGCCTCGGTCGCGCTGGAGTGGGCGCTGGAGGAGGCCGGCCGCAGCGGACGCCCCGTCCGGCTGGCGTACGTCTTCGAGTGGGTCACCGTGGCCGGCTGGGTCGGCCCCGGCATCGCCCCGGGCATCTGGCCGGACGAGGCGGCCCGCCGGCAGGTCGAGGAGCTGGTAGGCAAGGCGGCGGCGGACGCGGTCGCCGCGCACCCGGAACTGACCGTCACCGGTGAGGTGTTCGACGGGCCGCCCACGGTGGTGCTCCAGGAGCGTTCGAGCCGGGCCGGCCTGCTGGTGCTGGGCACGCGGGGGCACGGTGGTTTCGGCGGGCTGCTCGTCGGCTCGACGGCGGTGGCGGTCACGGCCCACGCGCACTGCCCGGTCGTGGTGGTCCGCCAGGAGGCAGCCGCGGGCGGGCGGACGGGGCCGGTGGTGGTCGGCGTGGACGGCTCGGAGTGCTCGCTGGTGGCGCTCGGCTTCGCGTACGAGCAGGCGGCCGCCCGGGGGCTGCCGCTGCACGTGCTGCGGGCCTGGCATCCGGGGCCCGGCCAGCGCCCGCCGTCGGGTCCCGAGGCGTGGGAGGCGACGGCCGCCGACCGGGCCGAGCTGGACGAGCCGCTGGCCCGCTGGAGCCGGACCTTCCCCGACGTGGAGGTCGACGTGGAGGTGACGGCGGGCAGGCCGGCGTCCCTGCTGGTCGACGCCAGCCGCACCGCGTCCCTGGTGGTGGTCGGCACCCGCGGCCGCGGCGGCCTGACGGGGATGCTGCTCGGCTCGGTCAGCCAGCAGCTCATCCACCACGCCCACTGCCCGGTGGCCGTGGTCCGGGAACGCTGAACGAGGGGCCCGCCCGGGGCTCCGCCGGGCTGGGGCACGATGGGGAGAAACGAAAGGTCGTGACGATGAGCCACGAAACGCCGGCCAGGGACCGCCCGCTGACCACCGCCCTCGCGGAGGCCGCCGCGACGGCCGGGCACGCCCCGTCCGTGCACAACAGCCAGCCGTGGCGGTGGCGGGTGCTGCCGGACGCGTTGGAGCTGCGCGTGGTCCGGGATCCCCGGCTGACCGCCACGGACCCGGAGGGTCGCCTGGTGGCGTACAGCTGCGGGGCGGCGCTGCACCACGCGCGGGTGGCGCTGACCGCGGAGGGCTGGACGGCCGTGGTGGAGCGGATGCCTGACCCGGACGCCCCTGATCTGCTCGCCCGGCTGACCGGGCTGGCCCGTGTCGAGGCCGACCCGGAGGCCATGCGCCTGGTGCAGTGCATGCAGGTCCGGCACACGGACCGACGCCCGGTCAGCGACGAGCCGGTGCCGACCGCCACCCTGGGGCGGATCGCGGCGGCGGTCGCCGCCGAGGGGTGCCAGCTCCAGTTCCTCGACCGCGACAACATCCTGGAGCTGGCCGCCGTCGCCAGCCACGCCGCGACGGTCGAGGCGGAGGACTCGCAGCTGCGCGAGGAGTTGGAGTACTGGACCAGCCGGGGCGGCTCCGGCACCGGCCTGCCGCCGGAGGTGCTGCCCGCGGAGGCGCCGCAGACCACCGTGCCGGCCCGGGACTTCGGCCGCCCCGGCACCCTGCCGGTCGGTCCGGGGCACGACCGGGCCGCCGTGTACGGGCTCCTCTACGGCGACGAGGACGAGCCGGACAGCTGGCTGCGCGCCGGTGAGGCGCTCTCGGCCGCCTGGCTGACCGCCACCCGGCTCGGGGTGTCGGTGGTGCCGCTGAGCGGTGTGGTGGAGGTGCCGGGCACCCGGCAGACGCTGCGCGGGCTGCTGGCCGGCCTCGGCTACCCGTACCTCGTGCTGCGGCTGGGGATCGCGGATCCGGCGCACGCCGGCCCGCCGCACACGCCGCGGCTCGAGGTGCGGCAGGTGGTGGACACGTCGGCGGTCCGCTCCGGGGGCGCGTAGCGCGCGCCGTCGGCCACGGCCACCGGGAGATACCATCGCCCGGTGGCCGCCAGCGCACCGAACCCCCCGCACGAACCGCACGTGACCCCCTCCCTGGGGCTGAGCCCGCTGTCCCGGATCCGGCTCGACGAGCTGCTCCAGGAGATGCTGGACCGGGTCGGCGAGGTGGTGACCAGCCGGGAGCGGCTGCGGGCCCTGCTCGACGCGGTGGTCGGCATCAGCACCGACCTGGATCTGCGCAGCACCCTGCAACGCATCGTGGAGGCGGCCTGCGAGCTGGCCGGCGCCCGCTACGGCGCGCTCGGCGTGATCGGCCAGGACCGGATGCTGCACGACTTCATCACCCACGGCATCGACGCGGAGCTGCACGCGAAGATCGGCGACCTGCCCCACGGGCGGGGCGTGCTCGGCCTGCTCATCGACGATCCGCGCCCGCTGCGGATGCCCGACATCACCCGGCATCCGAAGTCCTACGGGTTCCCGCCGCACCACCCGCCGATGCACAGCTTCCTCGGCGTGCCCGTGCGCATCCGCGACCACGTCTTCGGCAACCTCTACCTGGCCGAGAAGCAGGGCGGCGCGGAGTTCACCGAGGACGACGAGGAGATCGTGGTCGCGCTCGCCGCGGCGGCCGGCGTGGCGATCGAGAACGCCCGCCTCTACGCGCTGGCCCACCGGCGGGAGCGCTGGCTCGCCGCGACCGCCGAGATCACCGGCGTGCTGCTGGGCGAGGTGCGCCGCACCGACGCGCTGGCGCTGGTGGCGCGGCGCGCCCGCGAGGTCGCCGAGGCGGAGGTGGCGCTGGTCCTGCTCTACGACCCCGACGCCGAGGAGTTCACCGTCGAGGTGGTGGACGGGGCGGGCGAGCAGGCCGGCGCGCTGGTCGGCACGGTGCTGCCCGCGGCCGAGACGAGCTTCGCCGCCGCCGTCGCCGAGGGCCGGCACGACCAGGTGGCGGATCTGGCCCACGCCGCGCCCTGGCCGGCGTTGCTGAGCACCGGGCCGGCGGTGGTCTCCCCGCTGGCCACCGCCGACACCCTGCACGGCGTGCTGGTGATCGCGCACCGCCCCGACCGGTTGCCCGTGGCCACCGACGACGACATGGCCCTGTTGGGCAGCTTCGCGGGGCAGGCCGCGCTGGCCATGGAACGGGCCCGCGGGCAGGAGGAACGGGAACTGCTGGTGGTCCTGGAGGACCGCGAGCGGATCGCCCGGGACCTGCACGACGTGGTCATCCAGCGGCTCTTCGCCACGGGCCTGCAGTTGCAGAGCGCCGCCCCGATGGCCACCCGGCCGGAGCTGGCCAAGCGGATCAACGCGGCGGTCGACGACCTGGACGCCACCATCAAGGACATCCGCCGCACCATCTTCGAGCTGCGCACCCCGATGAGCGCGGCGCTGCGCACCGAGATCCGCGAGGCGGTCGAGGTGGCCGCCGAGTCACTCGGCTACCGGCCCCGCCTGGAGCTGACCGGGCCGATCGACAGCGCCGTCCCCGACGAGGTCCGTCCCGACGTCACCGCCGTGCTGCGGGAGGCGCTCTCCAACGCCGTACGCCACGCCCAGGCCACCCGGTTGACCGTGGCGGTGCGCGTCGACGCCGGCCGGGTGACGCTGACCGTCACCGACGACGGGGTGGGCTGCGACCCGGCCGCCGCGCGCGGCGGGCTGGTCAACCTGCGCGAGCGCGCCGAACGACACGGTGGCGAGTTCGAGGTGCGCCGGGCCGAGCCGCGCGGCACCGAACTCCACTGGTCCGTCCCCCTGCCCGCCTGACCCCGCGCCCTCGTGCGCGATCTTGCACTTCTGGCCCGGGCAAAGGGCGCATATGCCGTGTATCGGGGGCCGAAAGTGCAAGATCGGCGAGGAAGGGAACGGGTGGGGCGGCGGCGCCGGCGGCGTGCCGGGGCCGGTCAGCGGGTCTTGCCGAGGAGCCGGGTGGCGAGGACGGCGGCCTGGGTGCGGCGCTCCAGGCCGAGCTTGGCGAGCACGCTGGAGACGTAGTTCTTCACCGTCTTCTCGGCCAGGAACATCTTCCCGGCGATCTCCCGGTTGGTGAGGCCCTCGGCCACGTACTCCAGGATCCGCCGCTCCTGCTCGGTGAGCGACTTCAGCTCGTGGGGCTGTTCGACGCCGCTGCGGATGCGCTCCAGCACGCGGGTGGTGATCGCCGGGTCGAGCAGCGACTGGCCGGCCGCCACCCGGCGCACGGCGTCGACCAGGTCGGTGCCGCGGATCTGCTTGAGCACGTAGCCGGCGGCGCCGGCCATGATCGCCGCGAAGAGCGCCTCGTCGTCCTCGTACGAGGTGAGGATCAGGCCCTTGATCGACGAGTCCACGGCCCGGACGTCCCGGCACACGTCGATGCCGTTGCCGTCGGGCAGCCGCGCGTCGAGGATCGCCACGTCCGGCCGCAGGGCCGGGATGCGGCGGGCCGCCTCCTGGGCCAGACCGGACTCGCCCACCACCTCGATGTCACCGCTGCTCTGCAGCAGGTCGGCCAGGCCACGACGGACGACCTCGTGGTCGTCGAGCAGGAACACGCGGATCATCCCTCGTTTCTACCCCGTACCCACCGGGTTCCGCACGGGCCGAAGGTCCCGAACCGGCCCGTCCGGGCCGTCGTCCGCCCCCACTCCACCGGGACGCCCGTGGGCAGGTGGGCGGAGCCAGCCGGGCCGAAGGCCCCCTGACCTGCGACGGAGCCGGCCGGGTCAAGGGCCCCTGACCTGGTACGGGGCCGGTCGGGCCCGGCGGGACGGGACGTCCGGCCCTGCCCGCGCCCCGCCCCGCTGACGCACCGTGGAGATGTACCGGAAGGGCGGCACACCTGCCACGGAAAGGAGCACAATCATGGACACCGGCTTCACCGTCGAGCAGCTACGGGCCGCCGCGACCGACGCCGTACGGGCACCGTCGCTGCACAACACCCAGCCGTGGCGGTTCCGGCTGCGCGACGGCGGCATCGAGGTGCTGGTCGACCCGGCCCGGCGCCTGCCGGCCACCGACCCGAACGGCTGGGGCGTCCGGATCGCCTGCGGGGCTGCGCTGTTCAACCTGCGGCTCTCCCTCGCCGCGGCCGGCGCCCCGGCGACCGTCCGGCTGCGTCCCTACCCGGCGGAGCCGGACGTGGTGGCCCGGCTGGTCCCGGACGTGCCGCGCCGCCCCACCCCCGCCGAGCAGGCCCTGCACGCGGCGATCCCCCGCCGGTTCAGCAACCGGGCGCCGTTCTGGCCCGACCCGGTGCCCGCCGACGCCCGCTGGCGGCTGGCCGAGGCTGCCCGCGCCGAGCACTGCTGGCTGGAGCTGCTGATCGGGGTCAGCGCCGTCAACGCGTTCGCCGAGATCGCCCGCAGCGCCCACCGGGTCCTCGAACGCGACCCGGCGTACGTGGCCGAACGCCAGGAGTGGGTGCGCTCGGCCCCCGCCCCCGACGGGGTGCCGGTCGCGTCCGGCGGCCCGCTGGGCGAGCCGCAGGACCTGCTGCCCTCCCGGGGCTTCGGCGGCCTGGACCGGGCGCCGGGGCGGGACTTCGAGCCGGAGCCGCTGGTCGTGGTGCTCGGCTCGCCCGGCAACACCGCCGTCGACCAGGTCGTCGCCGGCCAGGCGTTGCAGCGGGTGCTGCTGACCGCGACGGATTCGGGGCTGGCGGTGTCGATGCTGTCCCAGCCGATCGAGGTGCCGAGCGCGCGGGAGCGGTTGCGGCTGTCGCTGGGGCGGTTCGGCACGCCGCAGATGGTGATGCGCATCGGGTACGGCCAGCCGGGCTGGCCGACCCCACGCCGGGACGTGGACGAGGTGCTGGACCTGTTCAGCTTCAGCCCCAGGTCGACCTGAAGTACTGCTGAGCGAGGTTGTGCGAGTTTGCCGGTCGAGCCCGCAGACAGCGGCCGGCCCGTGCGGCAGTCACATGTGTGATCACCGCCCGGGCCGGCCTGGCTGGTCATCGGTGGCTAGCCCCGAGAACCATCGGGTGCAACGGAGACGTCGATCTCTCCACCGATGGACTGGACATCCAGGACGCATCCCTCCAGCTCGATTCGGGCCTGGACGGGAATACCGACTTCGTCGTTTTCCAGCGCGATCGAGATCACCTCGATCCCACCTTCCGGGATGTCAGCAACGAGTGGCTCGCGAGAGAATGCCTCGGGCGGCCAGAGGTAGTCCGGCACGCCCGAATCGGGCCTCCACTCCAACAGCAGGGACCAGTCCGTCCAGACGGTGCAGACAACGGACGAGCCGTCGGTGAGGCCGATCTGCAACGCCGCCGGCCTGCCGTCGCCGTCGACCAGTTCAGACACGGCTCTCGCTCTCCGACCCGTGACACCGTTCGGATCCAACATCTCAGGACGACCTGTCACGAAGACTCCTCTACGCGGTGGGGCGTCCCCGCAGGAACCAGACTAGCCACGGCAGCCACACTGGATGCGCGAGGCTCTGTCGTACCAGCCGTTGCCGCGAGTGCCGAGCGGGAACATCGTGACGAACGTTCCGTCCCCCTTGGTGATCAGCAGGTCGTCGCCCTTCCGGTAGAACCAGTAGTCGTCGGCTCCACCCCGCTGCGGGTTGTACGGACCCTGCCGCACCTCGTCGCTCTCGTTCCGCACTTCGTGAATCCGCTTCCTGAACCATTCCCGGGCAGCGGGGTCACCCGGATCCAGCTTGTACTCCTTCGAGTGGCTGCCCCACTTGTCACCAAACTGCTTTCCTCCGACCCCACTCAGTTCCGGACCGCAGTTGTGGACGAGAACAGGGGTGTCGCCGGCCACCACGTAGTAGGTGTGGATGTCCTCGACAGTGAGGTCGTGCATGATCGCAGCGCCGGCATAGGACCGGATGGCACGAACAACGGCATCCTCACCGTCGGCCGTCCGCAGCCGCTCGCCGATCCGAAGATCACCAGCGTCGACCCATTCGCTCCTGGTCTTGCTCCAGAAGGGGTGGTGCTGCGTCGTCTTGAGTACGGCATCCCCCGCCCCGGCGACAGCGATCCGGACATCAGCCAGGTCCACGTCCTCGTGACGATGAGTGTCGGTGACTTGACGGACGCCGGTCTCGCCTGTTTCGGGATTCGTGGCGACAACCTGGTCACCTTCTCTCAGCTTCGCTATCGGCTTCTCGTCACCGTTGGCCATGAGGACCCTGGTGTCCGGGGCGAAACTGTGCTGCTGCTTCAGGCAATCCCCTGCCCTCTTCAGCACGTCATCGGCCCACTTGGCCTCGTCGCGCCACTTCATCAGGGCCTTGCCCGTCTTGCCGAGAAGCTTGATCATGTCTCCGCCCTTGCGGAGGAACTGAAGTGCCTTCCCGACCGGCAGCATGCTCGACAGTGACCAGGCGCAGGCCTTCAGATCGCCGTCGATGCACTTCATGATGTCGTCGATGCCGAAGAACTGGATCAGGAGCTCGCCACCGGCCTTGAGGATGATGTCGATCGCCCGCTGCTTCTTGACCTCCTTGGCGCGCTTGATCTCCTCGTCGGTGGGTCCCTTCTTGCCGCCGCCCTTCCCGCCGCCGTTGCCGCCACCGGCTTCGTGCGCGGCCTGGGCGGCGGCCCAGTCGTCACCGCCGCACTTGCCGCCGCAGCCGTCGTTGTCGCCCGGCACCTCGTGGTAGTTGCCGTACATGTCCTCGTAGTCGGCGCCCGGACCGCAGGCGTCGTCGGAGCAGGCCTTGAGGCCGCTCGGGTCCGAGAACGTGATCGGGCTGTTGTTGCCGTAGGCGTAGGCGTTCCACTGCTGCGGGTCGGCCAGGTCCTGGATCGGGTCGACCGAGATGAACCGTCCCAACCCGGGGTCGTACTGTCTGGCCCCGATGTGGGTCAGACCGGTCGGGTCCTTGTCGCCGCCGACGAAGCCCTTGCTGTTGCTCCACTGCGGCTGGCTGCCGCGCGGATCGCCGTACGGGGTCTGCCGGCGGACGGTGACCGCCTGGGTGCCGGCGTTGATCGCCGTCTGCTGGGTGCCCTGGTGGTCGGTGTAGAGCCAGGTCAACCCGTTCGGCGTCCGGTTACCCACCATCTTGCCGGCGAAGCTGTAGTAGCGGATGCCGGTGACGACCGAGGTGTTCTCGCGCCGGATCTCCTGGCCCGGCAGGTAGAGCGTGGTGCCGGTGGCGTCGCGGCGGATCAGCCGCGCGCCCTCGGCGTCGTAGATGTTGGTCTCGACGGTCTGCCCGCCCGCGCTCACCGAGGCCAGCCGGCCCTCGGAGTTCCAGTTGAGCGTCTGCGAGTTCGTCCCGTTGTCACAGTTGTTCGCCGCCGTGCCGACCGGGCGACAGGTCATGTTGCCGCCGTCGTCGTAGGCGTACGTCGTGGTGACCGCCGACTGGCCCGGCGCCTCGGTAACGACCTGGGTGACGGCGTGCGGACGGACCACGTCCTTGCCGCTGGTGGGCGCCGTGTACGTACGGGTGGTGTCGCCTGCGGCGGTGTGCACCTTCTCGGTGCTGCGGTTGCCGACGTCGTCGAGGGTCCACTCGTGCCAGTACGGCGCCGGGCCACCCAGGTTGGGCAGGCCCGGGTCGGCCGCGCAGTCGATGTCCGACTTCGGCGTCCACGCGTTGGTCATCCGCCGCAGCTCGTCGTAGCGGAAGCACTGGGTGTCCGCCGCGCCGACCTCCGGAGTGTCCGCAATCGACAGGATGTTGCCGGCCGCGTCCCGGGTGAAGCGGGTGTCCGCCACCGTCCCGGTGGCGGTCTCCGGCTTGACCTTCACCCGGTCGACCCGCCGCGTGGTGAGGTCGTAGTAGGTGGTGTCCTGGACGTACACCCCGCCGTCGACCTTGCGGGTGGTCAGCGTCGGCTCACCGTACTGGGTGTAGTCCTGGCCGATGACGTAGCGGCCGACGTTGATCAGGTTGGTGGCCAGCTCCGTCGGCAGGCCGGTGACGGAGTCGTACTTCGTCTCGACGGTCTCGGTGGTCAGACCACCACCGGCCGGGTAGGTGATGCTGGCCGGGCTGCCGTCGTACGGCGAGTAGCCGTAGCCGTAGATCCACGTTCCGGCCAGGCTGGTGCCCTCGTTGGCGGGGACGACGTAGTTCGCCCCGGTCGGCTGGTAGCGGGTGTTGAAGCCGCGCGCCTGCCACTTGTAGGCGTTGGCGGAGCCCGCCGACTCGTACCGGATGCTCTGGGTGAGCTGACCGCGGACGGTCTGGCCGCTGTAGAGCTTGTCGTACTTCCACTCGGCCAGCTTGTTCGCGTCCGCGAGGCTGCCCTGGTAGAGGCCGATTCGCCGGCCCAGCGAGTCGTACTCGTTGACGAGCACGTTGTCGTTGGCGTCGGTGGTCGTCTCCACCTGGTCGTACGCGGTGTACGTGGTGGTGGTCGTGCCCTTGTCCGGGTCCTTCGCGGTGATCTGCCGGCCCTTGACGTCGTAGGCGTTGACCCACTCGTTGCCGCCGGTGTCCTTGACCAGCGTGAGCTGGCCCTTGCGGTTGTAGGTGTACGTGGTGACGTGGTCCGGCTCGACCCCGGTGCTGTCGGCCCGCTGCCGCAGCTCGACGGTCCGGCCCTCGATGTCGGTCTTCGTCGTGGTGACGGTGCCGCCCTGCGGCGGGGTCACCGTGATGGTGTCACCCAGGTACCGGGTGGTGGTGCGCCACTTCTCGACGAGGTTGGTGACGCCGTCGGTGCCGAAGAAGACCGCGTCGGTGGCCCGGGACGCGTTGTCGTAGACGGTCTTCGTCAGCGCCGGTACCGACCACTCCGGCTCCCACCAGAGCGCGCCCGAGGGCGCGCCCGGCTCGGCGTGCGCCTGGTAGGTCGTCACGGCGCGGCCGGTCGTGTCGTACAGGGTGTCGGTGACCACCCGGTCGCCGCCCACGCCGGCCTTCTGCGTCTGGCGCGGCCGCAGGAAGGCGTCCTTGATGTCGTACGCCGTCAGGTAGCCGCCCCCGGCGTGCAGCGTCCGGCTCTTCGTGTACGGGTAGGCGTCCCGGTTCGGCGCGTACGAGTAGGTGTACTCGACCGACGGGCTCGTCGGGTGGTCGGCCTTCGACCAGCCGACCTTCCAGCCCCGGGCGAGCCGGCCCATCGGGTCGTACTCGATGTCGGCGACCCGGCCGTTGTAGTCCGTGGTCCGGATCGGGGCACCCCAGTACGGCCGCGTCTCGATGGTGGTGGTCCAGTCGGTGGTGCTGCCGTTCGGGTCGGGCGTCTTGGTGACGACCTTGGTGACCGGCCCACCGGTGGCCGGGGTGTACTCCGTGGTCACCGTCCGGCCGCGCGTGTCGGTGGCGGTCTTCGGCCGCCCGTACGCGTCGAAGGTGGCCTGGCTGACGGTCTGCCACACGGTGCCGCCAGCGGCCGACCAGTCCTTCAGCCGGTCGACCCGGGTGACCGCACCCGTCGTCGGCGCGGTGTCGACGCTGGTCGCGCCGTCGTAGAACGTCCGCTCGTCGGCGAGGATGTCGTCCTGGCTGGCGGGCGCGGTGGCGCAGGGCACCGCCTTGACGGTGGTCTGCTTGACCGTCTGCGTGATGTTCGCGCCGGTGTTGCGGTTGTAGAGGTAGGTGGTGCACTTCTCGTCGCCGGTCTTGGCGATGTCACCGTCGGACTGGATGCTGTCCGTGGTGCCGTAGGTGTCGTTGAAGTTCGACACCGTGCGCGAGACCCGCCAGCCCGACCCGCCGTCCACGCCCAGGGCGGTCCCGTTGTACGTGATCCGGGTGTTGGTCCAGCGGGCGGTGACCTCGTCGCCGTTGATGGTGCGGGTGGCGAGTGCCGGCGAGCGCCACGGCACGTTGACGGTCTTGCTGACCGGCTTGGTGTCGACGCCGTTGTAGAGCACCTGCTCGCGCACCATGCCGGCGAACTGGTCCTCGTCGTACACCGTCTCGGTGCCCAGCGACGCGGCGACGGTGACCTCGCGGGTGCCGCCGGACTTGTTCAGCCGGTCGCCGTGCATGCCCCGCAGGAAGGTGGTGCGGGTCAGGGTCTGCGCCGGGGCGTCGCCCTTGCGGACCTCGACCTGGGCGTAGCCGCGGAACTGGTTCCACGTCTTGCGCTTCGGCTGCACCAGGCCGTTGTCGTCGGCGTAGTGCCAGGCGGGGTCGCCGAGGAACTTGTAGTAGGTGTTCTGCACCGGCTGGCCGCGGTCGGAGCCGCTGGCCATGACCATGATGTCCGACTCGGACACCTGCTTCACGACGTACTTGTGCCAGTACTCCGTGAGTTCCTTGCTGGAGTCGTACGGGTCCGGGCCGACCACCGGGTAGCAGAGCCGGGTGTTGGTCTCCGGCGCCGACGGCAGGCTGCCGGAGGTGCAGTCGGGCAGGCTGTAGGTGACCTGGATCTTGCCGCCGGTCTCGGTGACGATGTTGCCGATCCGCATCCGGTTGTTGCTGGTGTTGTTCTTGCTGAGGACCCGGTTCGGCATCGACACCGGCTCGAACGTCACCGGCGGCATCGCCTCCGTGCCGCCGACGAGGCCCTTGTACTGCAACGAGCTGAGCCACAGGCCGGCGTGGTCGCTGCCGTCACCGACCGCCGGGTAGGTGTGGCCGAGCGTCCACGAGTCGACGGGCTGCCACGCCGGGGTGGTCTTGGTGGTGTCCCACACCTGGGTGGTGACGGTCGACAGTCGCTTGGTGGTCCAGAACGTCGGACCGTAGTTCTCCTTGCAGTCCGCCGCCCCGGCCGTGCACTCCTGGTCCCACGGCACGTCCTTCCAGTGCGCCGCGTCCTTGATGTGGCAGTCCGACGCGCACCGGTCGACGCTGTTCAGGACGACCTGCGCGAGCGGGGTCACGGACCGGTCGGTGGCGCCGCGGTCCCAGGTGCCGTAGTCGATCCGCTTCAGCACGCCGCCCCGGGTGTACAGGGCCTTGTTGGTCGACGTGGCGTTCTTGCCGTAGTAGTTGGTCTCCTTGTCGTACCAGTACGACAGCGTGTTGCCCCGGGGGTCGACGACGTAGTCGAGGTTCCACCGCCACGTCTGGTTGCAGAACGACGAGGCGAACGACGAGACGTTGCACGGCTCGTTGGTGTGGTTGCCGGCGACGGGGACGGTCCACGCCGAGTTCGTCGCGCTGCCCTGCCCCGGCAGGTTGTTCAGGCCGAAGAAGTACTGCACGCCGTCGGACGTGGTGACCTTCCAGTGCTCACCGTTGTCGTCGCCGTTGCCGGCGCCGGTCAGCTTCTCGATCTTCGAGCCGTCCTCGCTGCGGGTGTGCCACCCCTTGCCGGCCTCGTAGATCAGCTCGCCGCCGCGCCCGTTCAGCGACAGGGTGGCGTTGTCGGACCGCCAGCACTGGTCAGCGGTGCGGTTGGTGCTGTTGTTGCCGCCGGTCATGTCGTCGGCGCACGGCACGTAGCTGCGCTCGATGTAGCCGGACCACAGGTCGAAGCCCTCACCGACCCAGGACGGCTGGCTGTTCGACGCGTCCGACTGACCGTCGACCTTGTCGGAGGTGTAGGACAGGCCCAGGGTCGGTGCCGGGCCGCCGATGGCCGGCGGCATCCGCATCGGGTACGACCAGGTGAAGCCGCCCGTCGACGTGCCCGCCGACCAGGTCGCGCTGGCCGACATCGGGGTGGCGGAGAAGTCGCCCTCCGGCCCGGAGGAGCCGGCCGCCAACGCCACCAGCGTGGCGGTTCCGGCGCTCCGCGCGTCCGCGCCGCTCGCCGTGACCGGCACCTCGGCGCTGACGGAGCTGCCGTCGTTGCGGGACTTCAGCGGCGTGGCCGCGCACTCGGCCTTCCCGGGGGTGCGCAGCCCGCACTCCGGCACCTGCCAGAGCGTGAGCCGCGACGACCAGTTGCCACCGAAGGCGTGCTTGAAGCCGCGGTAGTCCACCGAGACGGTGGCGGCGGCCGGCTGAGGCGCGGCCCCGTCCGGCGCGCCGGTCGCGCCCGCCCTGGTCGCCGGCTGGTCGGCGCTGACGCCGCCGACCCGCAGCAGCAGACCGTCGCGCCAGCGCGCCGGCACCGCCGACCGGTCCAGCACCTCCACGGACACCGCCGACGCGCGGTCGCCCGCCGCGCCGGGGGCGCGGCTCACCGACACCGGCAGTGCTCCCGCCTTCACCGGAGCAGCGGCGGCCCGCCGCGCACCGGCCGGGGCGTCGGGCAGGGTCACGGACGCCTTGCCCGGCTCCGGCCACACGGGGGCGGCGAGCTTCGCGCTCTCCGCCTCCGTGACGGGGTACGCCCGCCCCTGCGCCGTGCTGCCGTGCTTGTCGAGCTTCTCCCGCTGGCCGGTGAGCTTCGTCGGGTCGGGCGCCGCCTGCGCGGGCGCCGACAGGCCGGAGACGGCGAGGGTACCGGTGAGCGCCGCCGCCACGGCGACATGGATCCGATTAGGCCGCTTTAGCAGCCTTTGTGGTGGTTCGAGGAGTGGTTTCGGGACGTGTTTCACTGTGCCTCCACAGGCTCGGTCGCAGGGATCGATGGAGAGGAAGAGGGGTGAGAGGGGGTCAGTCGACCGGCTCGACGGTCTCGGCGGACTCGGAGTTGAAGAGGATCTTGACGGCGGTGTCCGTCAACGCGCCCTGGTAGAGACCAAGGTCGTCGATCTCACCGCGCCACCGGTTGACCATGCCCGGTGTTCCCCCGGCCGGGGTCCACTGGCCGCCGCCCACGGCCAGCGGGCCGGTGGCGTCGAACGCTCCGGTGAAGGTGCCCGAGAAGGGGACGTTGGCCTCGAGGACGCCGTTCACGTAGAGGCGGATCTCCCGTCGGGAGGCGTCGTGGACTCCCACCAGGTGGGTCCACCGGGAAAGGTCGTCCTCCTCGTTCAGCTCCCGGGACATCATCAGCAGTTCCTTGCTGTTGCCGTTCAGGTCGTTGTCCGCTCCGAAGACGCTGAACGACCACCGGTTCTCCGTCACGCCGTTCACCACCCGCTCTCGCAGCCCGAGGTAGAAGGCGGACTGCGTCGCTCCCATCTGGGAGACGGCGGTCTGCGTACCGCCGAGCGCCGACGGGCGCACCCAGACCGCGACGGAGAAGGACTGGTCGGTGCGGAGGACCCGGCCGTTCTGCCAGACGGGGTTCTGGGGCTCGCCGAGGTTGTCCTGGGAGAGGCCGTACTCGCGGGTGGCCAGGCCGTAGTAGGGGTCGGTCGTGTCCTCCGTGAAGTGCACCGCGTCGAGCGCCAGCCCGTCGTCACGGTGCCCGGCCCCGACGTTGCTGCCCTGGGTCAGGGCCAGGTGACGGCCGAACTGGCCGGCCTCGGGAGCACTGCACAGCGTCGGATCGAGGAACTCCTCGTAGCAGGGCTGGGCGCCGGAGAAGGTCCAGTCGCCGACCTTGACCGCGCTGAGCATGCCGGGCTCGTCGAAGCCGCCCGACTCCGGGTCCTCGGCGGACTGGCCGACGAAGTCGTGGTCGACGAGGATCCGGTCGTAGACCTGGACGTCGGCCAGGTTGCCCTTGAAATAGTTGCTCACCGCGCCGGAACTCCAGCCGCGCCCCACGGCGAACTTGCCGTTCGCGCTCCAGGGCGTCGCGGTCCGGGCGACCTCGGCGGTGAGGGCGCCGTTGACGTAGAGCCGCACCTTGCCGGCGGTCTTGTCGTACACGCCCGCGATGTGCGTCCAGCGGCCCACGTCCGCGGAGGTCAACGCGGTGCTGCTGAACGCGGCCCGGCTCGCGCTGGACTGGAGGTCGGTGTCCTTCATCAGGAACGACCAGCGCGGCGTCGACGGCGAGCCTTCGAGACGCGTGCCGAGGTGGAACCCGGCGGCGCTCACGCCCTCCTGCGAGGCCACCACCATGTCCGTCGTCGTCGGCAGGGAGTTCAGCCGCACCCAGCCGGCGACGCTGAACGACCTGGTGGTGTCGACGACCTTCGTCGTGGTCGTCAACGCCGAGGAGGTGCCGTTGAAGGACGCCGTCTCGCCCCGGATCAACCTGAGGTCACCGGTCCAGGAGACGCTGCCTCCGGTGAAGGAGTTGTCGCCGGCCAGCGTCGGCTGGCTGTCCGCCATCGGTCCCGGGTCGACGCCCGGGTAGTTCTCCAGCCCCCAGCGGGCGATCGCGGGCGTCGGCCGGGCGGCGGTGAACTCGTGCGAGCCGTAGCCGATGTTGCCGGCGCCGTCGACGGCGGAGACGGAGATGGTGTTCTGGCCGTACTTCGACACCATCAGCGACACGCTGGCCTGCTTGCCCGTGACGGTGACACCTGTCGACGGGTCGGTCCAGGTGCCGGTCGTGGCGGCGATCTCCGTGGTGGGCGGGTTGACCCAGCCGTACCGGAACTTCGTCACGGTGGTGTCGGTGGAGCGGACCGCGAAGGTGGCCACGGTGCCCGGCACGGGGGGCGCCGAGGTGAGCGTCGCGGTCACCGGGGGCACCTTCGTGTCGGCCATGAACTTGCACCAGTCGGACCAGACGCTGGTGCGGCTGTAGGGGGCGGGGTCGGTGGCCCTGGCGCGGAACGCGTACGTGACGGCCTCGGACACGGTCACCGCCGCCGTGGTGGAACGACCGCCGGCGGGCACGGACGCTCCGGCGGGTGGCGTCCGGCGCGGCGTCGACGCGTCGATGACCCCGTTGGCGGGCACCTGCACCCACTCGTACGCCGTGGTCAGCGCCTGGGTGCTGTCGGCGTCCGGGAAGATCGCCGAGAAGGTCGGCTTCAGGGTGCCGATGACCAGCGTGGTGTTGGTGGGGCAGGCCACGCCGGCTGCCTGGAGGCTGCTGGGCTTGCCCGGGATGTTGTCGTAGTCGACGATCAGCTTGGCGTTGTTGGGAAAGAACTTCTTCCACCGGTCGGTGGTCGACTCGCCCGAGCCGTCGGTGGCGCTGCACGCGCAGAAACCGAAGGTGATGTTCGTGGCGTTGCTGGTCGCGTGGGTCTGGATGACGCTCGTGACCGACGAGCCGGTGAAGTTGACCGTCATGTCCGGCTGCGGCGAGTCCGAGCAGCCCGAGCCCTCGTTGGCGTGCGAGCTGGCCGACGACCTGAGGCTGTTCAGCTTGGGGGACCATCCGGTGCGCGGCGTCGAGGCGATGCCACCCGAGTGGTACATGTACGTGGGCGTGTTTCCGCAGGACCAGGAGTGGTCCAGCTTCATCTGCACGTACGCCGACTCGATGTGCTTGCCCTTCATGGCGGTGAGGGGGAAGTCGAAGAAGGAGCGGTACAGCCTGCCGCTCTCGGGGTCCTTGCCCACCCGGGCGACGGTCGTGTCGGTGTTGTTGGTGTTGTTGCTCGTCGCGTACGCCCACCGGGACTTGCCGGTCGACCACGCCGGGTCGATGTAGACGGGGAACGTCGCGTTCGCCGGGGCGAGCAGCTTCGCGTCCGGCCGCAGCACCAGGTCACCGCCGGCCACCTCGACACCCACCGGCGCGGTCTTCGCCGCGTCGCCCGGCGCCGCCGCCGACGACCGCGACGGCAGCCCGCCACCGGTCGGGGCGTCGGCCGCCGGCGCGCGGTCCGCTCCGGCCGACCGGGCCGGGGCGGCCGACGAGGTGTCGTTCGAGTCCCACATGACGGCGGCGTCTGCCGAGGCGAGCAGTTCGCCACCCGCCATGGCCGTCAGCCGCCCGTCGGCGCCCCGCACCACCCGGGCGTCCCCACCCAGATCGAACCGCAACTCCCGCAGCCTCGGGTTGGCCGCCGCCTGCGCCGACTTCACCACGAACACATGCGTGAAGCCGGTGCGGGTCGCCCGCAACACCAGATCAACCCCCGGCAACACCTCCCCATAGGTCGCCGCATCACCACTGACCGACGGCTTCGGCAACCCACCCGGCCACGACAGCGACAACGACCTCCCCCGCCGCACCAACGTCACCGCCGCACCCACACCACCGTCCGAGAACCGCACATCCGCCACCGACGCCACCGGACGCCAACCATCCGACCCACGCCGCAACGACAGATCCACATCCACCCACGACCCGTCCGACCGCTTCACCCGCTGCGGCACCACCGCCGACTCCGACGTGAAACCACCCGACGGATTCGCGAACACCTGCGTCAACTCCGTCCGAGCCGACGCCACCTCCACCCGCCGACCCGACCGCACCGCCGCCACCGCCGCCGACCCCGCATCCGGCGCCACCGAGGGATCGGTCCGCGGCGCCGCCGGGGCGGCCTGGGCCGCCGACGGCACCCCCAGGACCGAGGCGACGAGCGTCCCTGCCACGAGCACGGCGACGGCCGCGCGAGTACGGTTCATGGGCTTTGGTGGTTGTTTGCGTGATGCGTTCGGGACGCGTGTCACCGTGTGCCTCCAAGGCGTGATCGAAAAACGGCGGAACTTGGTGAGGTGGAAGGGAACCGGTGGTGCTCAGCCCACGGCGTCGGTGGCCGCCGTGGGCTCCTCGGTGAAGATCTGCTCCACGGCCACGCTGGTCAGCGCACCCTGGTACAGGCCGACGTCGTCGATGTCGCCGTGCCAGCGGTCGACCAGCAGGGTGCTGCCGCCGGGTGGGGTGTACCGGGCGGCGCCCACGTGGAGCGGACCAGTGGCGTCGAAGGTGCAGGCAGCAGCCAGCGGCCAGTAGTCATCGCAATCCCCCGTGGAAGATGAGAACCAGTCGGCCGAACTGTAGGGGTGCCCCCGATCCTTGTCTATATCGATCACCGTCCGTGACTTCGGACCGGACTCCGCCGCTCACCGGGCACCGGGAAACCACCCACGGTGAACGCTTTCCGGACAGCACGACGGCGGCCGTCCACTCAGGACAGTGGACGGCCG